>SLLJ01000270.1 GCA_007134165.1 Nitriliruptoraceae bacterium
AGTGCGCAGCTGGCAAGGTGTTGACAATGCCGATGGCTGCGTGGCATCGTTCGGCGGCGACGCGCGCGTCCATTCTCACGCCTCACGGCCGGGGGGTGCCGTCCTGTCGAGATCGGTCGTCCCGTTCCCCGTGGGCCTCGGCGCCGCCCCCAGCGGCCCGACCTGCCGCCCGAAAGGCGACCTCCCATGCTGCTCGACCTGCTCCGCGCCCACGTCGGGCAGTTGACCATCACCCTCACCGCCTCTGGTGAGGATCTGCCCAAGATCCCCGACGCGCTGACCGCGACCGTGGGCAGTCTGATGAGGATGGCCGAGGATTGGATCGTCGCCCAGGAAGCGCTGGACCGGACGCAGCGACTCGACCTGCTCGGCCGATTGCCCGACCCCGAGGATCTCGTCGCCCGCATCCCTCCGCGCCACGGCGTCTGGATGTCGGTGAGCGTGGATGCCGATCCGCTGATCGTCCCGCTGTCGCCGGGGGTCCGGGCCACCAAGCGGGTCGTGGTCGATCACCGGGTGGCGCTGCTGCGTCCGCTGCTCGAACACGAGCAGCAGCCCCGCGAACTGCTGGTGCTGACCCTTTCGGAACAACAGGCTGACCTCGTCGTACTCGACCTCATCAGCCGTACGCTCGAGCCGGTGGGCGATCCGTTCCCGATCGCCTCCCCAGGGGATCAGGCCACCACCCAGGATCGGTCGGACACCTGGCAACTCCGAGAGCAGCGACGTCACCACTGGCGCCGCGTCGCCCAGGCCGCACATCGGGCCTTCGAAGTCCGAGACCTCCCCATGGTCACGGTCGGCGTCGAACGCAACCAGTCCTTCCTGCGGGAGGTCTCGGCCTGGGCTGACGAACTGACGATTGCCGTGGCCGCGGCCCCAGACCACCTGCGCGAGCCCGATCTCATCGGCCAAATCCTCAACGCCGCCGAGGAGCACCAGCAGCGACGCATCGACCAGATCCGCAGCCTGATCGATGCCCGAAGGGGCAGGGGCCAGGTGGCCACCGGCCTGACCAACGTGTTCTCCGCTGCGGTCGCGGGGCGGATCGACACGCTGGTGCTGGTCGACGGGCCACCCGTCGAGGGGTACCGGACCCCAGGCGGCCGCCTGCTCGCCGTGAACCCCGGCGACGGTGAGCACGTTCCCGATGTCTACGCGCTGGGAATGGCCGAGGTCGTGCGTCGGGGTGGTCGGGTGTTGCTCGCTCCCGAGGGCACCCTGGCGGCCAGCACCGCAATCCTGCGCTGGTGATCCCGCCGATCCCGTACGGCACTTCACGCCGGGGGTGGCCGGGCCCGCAGCCGTAGCGCAACACGTTGCCGACATCCACCGGCAACGGCGATCACCCGGCCGTCGTCAGGCCGGAACGCGGCTCCGACAACGCCACCGGCGGATCGGATGACGCCTGAGCGGACAGCGCTCCGAGCAGCAGCAGATCGGCCGGCAGTCCGCGAGGGAACGGACTCCAGCGCGACCCACGATGACGCCCCCCGCGCGGCAGGACCTGCGGTCGCGCATCGCGGGGGGTCAGTCCCGTGCTCGTGGGCCCGACAGAGGTCCGGTTGGGCCGGTCAGCCAGGTCCGCAGTTCGTCGCGGTGTTCGTCGAGTCGAGGAGGCGGGCGGCGGTAACTCGTCGGCGTCTCGGACAAGGTCACTGGGTTGCGGATCGAGGGCACCGCGTTCTTTCCCTCACCGACTTCGACCACCGGTTCCAGGCCAAGGGCGGCGGCCAGGGCGACCCCCTCGTTCACCGTGTTGATCGGCCCGCCGGGCAGCCCCCGCGCACGGAAGCGGGCAAACCAGTCGGCGGTGGTGCGGGTGGCCAACGCGCATTCGAGCACCGGACGCAGCACGTCACGGTTGACGGTGCGGTCGCGGTTGGCACGGAAACGTTCGTCGTGCGCCACCTCGGCGATGTCCAGCACCTCGCAGAGCAACCCGAACTGCCGATCGTTGCCGGCGATCACGATGATCTGGCCGTCCGCGGTCGGCATCGGCTCATACGGGAAGATGCTCGGATGGGCGTTGCCCATGCGCGAGGGCGTCTGGGCGCCGGCCACCGCCGCGCTGGTTTGGTTGACCAGCCCCGACAAGGTGGCGGTGAGCAGGTCCACCTCGACGTGCTGGCCCGTGCCCGTTGCTCGCCGATGCTCGAGCGCCGCGAGGATGCCGACGGCAGCGTGCAGTCCCGCAAACACGTCACACACGGCGACGCCGGCGCGGTAGGCCGGTCCGTCGGATTCGCCGGTCATGCTCATCATCCCCGACATCGCCTGCACCATCAGGTCGTAGCCGGCGAGATCGGCACCGTCGCCCGCCGTCCCGAACCCCGAGATCGACGCGTAGACCACCCCGGGGTTCGCGGCCCGGACGCTGGGCTCATCGAGCCCGAAACGCGCCATGCCACCGGGACGCAGGTTCTCGATCAGCACGTCGGCCCGATGGGCAAGCGCATGGGCGACGGCGAGGTCCTCCGGATCCGCGAGGTCGAGCGCGATCGATCGCTTGTTGCGGTTGACGCCGAGGTAGTAGGTGGACACACCGTCACGCACCGGCGGCATCCAGGCGCGGGTGTCGTCACCGGACGGCGCCTCGACCTTGACGACCTCCGCACCGAGGTCCCCGAGCAGCATCGTGGCGTAGGGGCCGGCCAGGATCCGGGAGAAGTCCGCGACCAGCACCCCGGCCAGCGGTCCAGGCGGCGACGCGTGGGGCGCCTGCGGCGGAAACGGAGGTTCGGGGCTCATGGCTGGCCTCCCGGATCGAAGCTGGACGATGAACGAAGGACGAAGGACGGCGCGCGGCGCAAAGCGCCGAAGGCCCGCTGCCGGACGCACGACGCTCGAAGCCAGCGGCGGGTGGCGGCCGAGGGCGGCGGGCGGCGGGCCTGGACCAGCGGCGGCGGGTGGCGGCCCTGGACCAGCGGCGGCGGGTCGCGCCTACCAGCATGGCAGGTCGGCCCGGCATCCGGAGCCGGCTACCGTGGCGCTGGCGACCGGGTGGCGGTAGACGGCACAGCCCGGCACCCGGAGCATGACGACCCAAGGTAGACCGATCCGCATGTCCGCCGCACCCGCGTTCCCAGCCCGACGTGGCTGCCGGCATCGGCTGCGGTCAACGGTGGTGGGCATGCTTGCGGTGGCGCGGAGGGTGTTGCTGACCGTGGCGCTCAAGGTGGCACTGACCGTGGCGCTGACCGTGGCGCTGACCGTGGCGCTCCCGGTGACGCTCCCGGTCGCGCTGCTCGCCGCAGGCACCGAATCGGGAGTCAGCGCCAGCGGTACCCAGCCCGCTGCCGCGTCCGACGCGGAGCGCTGGTGCGCCGTCGCAACCCGCCCGGCCAACCGCTACCTCGACGTCGAAGCCGACTCGGTGTTCTGCCAGCACATCGCCTGGCTGGCCGAGGCCGGAATCACTGAGGGGCGGGCCGATGGCAGCTTCGGGCCGGGCGATTTGGTGCGGCGCGGGCAGCTCGCGGCCTTTCTGCACCGTGCCGCCGGCCGCCCCGAGGTTCCCGGTCCGCCGGGCGTGGCCGACGAGCATCAAGACGATCACGATCCGACCGTCCCCGTGTTCGTCGACGTGTCCGCCGACCACGTCTTCGCCGATGCAATCGGCTGGCTGGCGGCCACCGGTGTCACGACCGGACGTGTGGACGCCACGTTCGGGCCCGACGAGCCGGTCACCCGCGGACAGGTCGCCGCCCTGCTCTACCGGTCGGCCGGGCGACCCGCCCACCCGGTCGCCGTCGCCGATGACCTGCCGTCGTTCGTGGACGTTCCCGCCGACCATGTCTTTGCCGAGGCGGTGACGTGGCTGGCCGCGAGCGGCATCACCGTGGGCCGCGACGACGGCCGATTCTGGCCTTCGGCGCGGCTGACCCGCGGACAGATGGCGGCTCTGCTGTGGCGGGCCGATCAGCTCGAGCAGCACGGCAGCGTGCCTACCGAGGACGAGCTCGACCCATCAGCGTTCGATCCGGTCGTCGAGCCCGATCCGCCACCGCCACTGGCCGGGCGGCTGATCGCCATCGACCCAGGCCACAACGGTGGGAACTTCGACGCACCCCACGTCATCAGCCGACCCGTCGACGCCGGGGGCTTCACCAAACCGTGCAACACCACCGGGGCGGTCGCGGCCGATGGCTATCGCGAGTCGAGGTTCAACTTCGAGGTGGCACTCACGCTGCGCGACGAACTCGAACGGCTCGGTGCCGAGGTCGCCCTGACCCGCACCGACGACCTCGGGGTAGGACCGTGTATCGACGTACGTGGCCGTTTCGGCGGTGAAGTCGACGCCGACCTGCTGCTCTCCATCCACGCCGATGGTGCCCCCGCTCGCGCCCACGGCTTCCACGTCATTCGGCCCGGGCCGGGCCGGGTCGCCGACCCCTCGGTCGTGGCGCCGTCGGGACGGCTCGCCGTGGCGGTCCGCGATGCGCTGGTCGACGCCGGGTTCCGCCCCGCCAACTACCTCGGCACGAACGGGCTGGTGGTGCGCGAGGACCTCGCGACGCTGAACCTGTCGACGGTCCCGGTGGTGCTGCTCGAAGCCGGCAACCTCGGGAACCCCGAGGAGGCGGCCCGTCTGCGTGACCGGGCGGTGCAGCGCGAACTGGCCACTGCGCTGGCGGCGGCCGTCAGCCGCCACCTCGAGGCCGAGGGCTGACGGCCGGCGCGTCGGGGGTCGTGCTGCTGAGCGGCGTGCCGTGGGGCGGGGGCCGTGGGGTGCGACCGGCTTCAAACGTACGAAACCCCCGCCCACGCAGGTTTTCGCGCTCGCGCCGCCACCGTCGGCGCCCACAACCCCCGCCCACACAGGTTTCGCGCTCGCGCCACCGCCGTCGGCGCCCACAACCCCCACCCACGCAAGTTTCGCAACGCCACCACCGGAACCACCGCCAGCACCACCACCGCCACCGGCACCACCGCCGCCACCGCCACCACCGGCGCCACCACCGCCGAGGCCAACCCGACGGTCACACCCCCCTCGTATCGTGGAACTCCACGACACGACAATCGGGCACGACATGGAAGCGCTGATCAGGTTCGAGCACGAGCTGCTGGCGGTCGAGACCGAGCACGACGTCCACGTGATGGTCGAGTTGTTGCTGCCCCCGGCACCGAAGAACACCGCCCGCACCCCGCTGCGCCTGGCACTGGCGATCGACCGTTCGGGCTCGATGCACGGAGCGAAGCTCGACACCGTCAAGCGCTGCGCCCGCTTCCTCGTCGACCGGCTCGATGCGCAGGACCGAGTGGCGCTGGTGACCTACGACTCCCGGGTCACGCTGCTCTCCAGCCTCAGCGCGCCCGAACCCGACCGGCTCGCCGGACTGATCGAGCGCATCACCCCGCGGGGCATGACCAACCTGTCGGGCGGCTGGCTCAAGGCGCTGGAGGAACTGGACCGCGCCGATGACGGGATACGGCGTGCGCTGCTGCTCACCGACGGACTGGCGAACCAGGGCGTCGTGGATCCGGAGCAGCTCACAACCATCGCCCGCACCACCGCCGGGCGTGGGGTGTCCACCACCACCATCGGCGTCGGCGACGGGTTCGCCGAGCAGTTGCTCACCGATCTGTCGGACGCCGGCGGCGGGCGTGGCTGGTACGCCGAGTCGGTTGAGGACATCCCGAGCATCTTCGCCGACGAGTTCGACGACCTCGTCGCCGTCGCCGCCCAGAACGTCAGCATCGAGCTGCGACCCGGCCCCGAGGTACACCTGCTGGCCGTGCTCAACGACTACCCGTCGATCGCCGTCGATGGAGGCGTGCAGGTGATGTTAGGAGATGCGTTCGCCGGACAGCGGTTGCGCGTGGTGCTGCGGTTGCACATTCCGGACCTCGCCTCGCTCGGCGTGCAGGAGGTGGCCGAGGTGGTGCTGCGCTACGTCACCGTCGACGACGCCGTCGTCAGCCACCAGCAGACCATCCCGGTCACCGTCAACGCGGTCAGCGCGGAAGAAGCCGCCGGGGCGCCGGCCGATCCCGAGGTCAGCGACGAGGTGGTGGTGCTGCTCGCCGCACGGGCCACCGACGAGGCCCGGCGGCTGGCGGACCGGGGCGAGGACACACAGGCCGCGACGGTCCTGTCCGAGGTCGCAGGACAGCTGCGCCAGGTGGCTCCCCGCTCGGAGAAGTCCGAGGACCTGCTGCGACAGGCCCACGACCTCGAGCGAACCCGTGCGGAACTCGACGACCATGCCTACGACGCTGCGGCAAGCAAGCGGCTGCACTACCGGGCCAACGAGATGAAGCGCAACCGGCGCCGCCGTG
>SLLJ01000234.1 GCA_007134165.1 Nitriliruptoraceae bacterium
GCCCGTTCCCACCAGCCGGCCCGTTCCCACCAGCCGGCCCGTTCCCACCAGCCGGCCCCGACCCGGGCGCGCTCTGGCCGCTGCCCGCCGACGCGGTGGTGGTCGTGGGCACTGAGCGCGGGGGGCTCGACCCGGACCTGGCCCGGCGGGCGCACCACCGCTGCACGATCCCGATGCGTCCCGGAGTCTCGAGCCTGAACCTGGCAACCGCCGTCGCCGTGGCGCTCTACACCCCGGCGCCGCCCCACGTCCCGCCGTGGCGATGAGCTCTGCCCGAACACCGACTCCCGACCGGGTGCGCGCCGCAATGGTGCGCGCGGTCTCCCCCCGGCTGGCCCAGGGCCTGCGTACCTTCCGGGATCGCAGCCCGATCGACCTCGAGCGGGCCCGGTGCCAGCACCGCGCCTACCAGCGGGTGCTGCGCGACCTCGACGTCGAGGTGGTGACGGCGCCGCCGGCCAACCAGCACCCCGACGGGGTCTTCGTCGAGGACGCCGTGGTGGTCGTCGACGACCTGGCTGTACTCACCCGACCGGGGGCGCCCGAGCGCCGGGCCGAGCCCGATGCGCTGGGCCCGGTGCTGGCCGCCCGCGGTTACCGGCTCGAGCGCGTGACTGCCCCCGCCCGACTCGACGGCGGCGACGTGCTGGTCGTGGACGACCTGGTCTACGTGGGCGTGGGCGCCAGGACCGACCGGGCTGGCGCCGAGGCGCTGGCCGAAGCGCTGGCCGGAATCGGCCGCCGGGTGGTCCCCGTGGCCGTGCCGGGGGCGTTGCACCTCAAGACCGCGGTCACCGCGCTGCCCGACGGCACCCTGGTGGGCCTTCCCGACCGGATCGAGGCCGAGGCCTTCTCGCCCCGCACGGTGCTGCCCGCCGCCGAGCCCGAGGGCGCGAACCTGCTGCCGGTCAACGGGCGGGTCCTGGTGTCGGCCACCGCGCCGGGCACGGCGGCGTTGCTGGCCGAGCGGGGCCTTGAGGTGATCCCGGTCGAGATCGACGAGTTCGAACGGGCCGAGGCCGGACTGACCTGTCTGAGCGTGCGGCTGCCGCACTGAGCATCTTGGATGGCCGTAGGTGGCCATCGGGCCGCGGCGTGGCCCGGCCGTCCCGTCCGCAGCCATCGCTCCCTGGTGCGATCCTCCCGAAGGGGTTCGAAACTCGCGGGAGCGAGGGTTTCTCTCGGTGCGAACGGTGCGTCGTGCGCGAAGCTTCCGTCGGCGCAAGTTTCGTGCGCCTTCCGGGCGTGCAGGTTTCCCTGAGTGGCCACGCGCCTACTAATAGTGGTCGCTGGGCGGTGCAGGGGGCTGTTCTGTCGCGCGGAGGCCGGGGCCGCAGGATCCGGGTCGACGGCCGGCTGGGTGGAGGCCGAGGGAAGCTGGCCAGCTTGCTGGTCGGGGCGGCGCCCGACGGCTGAAGGCCACGCTGCGCAAGCGTCAGGCCACCACCACGCCCTCGAGCCGCGGGTCGTCGTCGAGTACCCGCCGGACCTCGGCGACCGGGTCCCCCTGGCTGAGCACGGTGGGGAAGTCGTCCTTCAGGCTTGGCGCCCGGCGCACGGCCTCGAGCAGCGTGTCGCGCTCGAAGGGCCGCTCGCGGGCCGTGTCCCAGAAGCCGGTGCGGTCGAACACCGAGGCGATGCGCTCGGTTCCCTGGCCCTGCAGTCGGCTGACGAGGTAGGTCGCCACGCCGACCTGGATGCCATGCAGGTAGCGGCCCGGAACCAGCACATCGAGCGCATGGCTCACGAGGTGCTCGCTGCCGCTGGCCGGCCGCGACGAACCACAGATCTCCATCGCGATGCCGTTGAGCAGCAACGCGGTGGCCAACAGCCGAATCCCCTCGTCGTCCCGGGTCGGGGTGTTGGTGAACTGGTGCACCGTGGCATCCGACAGCAGCGCCGCGAGGTCGTCGACCGGCGTGCCGTGGCGGTGGAAGGCCAGCTTCCAGTCGTGGACCGCGGTGATCTTGGCCACCAGGTCGCCGACCCCCGAGTGCCACAGCGCCAACGGCGCCTGACGGCACACCTCGGTGTCCACGATCACGCCGTAGGGCAGGGCGCTGGGCAGCGAGCGGCGCCGGCCGTCCACGGTGAGGCTGGCCCCAGGGCTCGAGAAACCGTCGTTGGACAGGGAGGTGGGCACCGCGAGGTAGGGCCGGCGGGCAAGAAAGGCGACGTACTTGGCCACGTCGAGCGCGCGGCCGCCGCCAAGCCCGACCACCGCGTCGCAGTCGGTCGGCAGCGAGGTGAAGGCGGTCATCGCCGCCTCGAGGGAGGCGTCGGGCACCTCCTGGTGGACCACCGGATCGATCTGCTCGTCCGCGAGCGCCTGGTCGGCGGCGGTGAGCAGCTCGGGGACCATGCCGGCACTGACGAACATCGCCGGGCGTCGCCAGCCCTCCCGGGCAAGGTAGATCCCGAGCCGGGACAGCGCTCCGGGCTTGATGCGCACCAGGGTCGGGATCGCAATTCGGCTCACAGCGCTCATGGGCCAACCACCTCGTCGACGATCTGCGACCAGCGTTCGAAGCGCTGGAATGCGAGCCCCTCGGCCGCGGCCGCTGTCGCCAGGTCCCCGCGGGCGAAGCGCAGTTCGGCGGGCACCAGCCGGGCGGCGTCGAGGTCGGGCCAGCCATCACCGGCGAAAGCGACCCGCTCCCGGCGGGCGAGCCGGTCACGGACCACGGCCGCCTTGTCGACCCCGAGCTCGTGGGACACGAACGGTGAAGCCTCGGGGCGCTGCATCAGCAGGCCCTGCCCGGGCACGAAACGCCCCGGGTTCGCGTGCACCTCCGGCTCGACGCCCGCGCTGGCCAGCAAGCGGTCGACGTACCACGAACAGCCCGCGGAGACCACCACGACCTCCCAGCCGTGCTCGGTCAGCCGTGCGACCGAGCCCGCGAGCCCCTCGTCGAGCCCCATGGCGTCCATGACCTCGAGGAGTTCGGCCTCGGAGTGTCGACCGAGGCTGGCGAAGATGCGCTGCAGCGCCTCGAAGTGGGTCACGTGGCCAGCGCGGTACTGCCCCCAGTGGTCCGGCAGGTCGGGCGGCAGCAGCCGCTCGGAGACGAGCGAGTAGAAGTCCCGGGCGGTCATCGTGCCGTCGAAGTCGGTGACCAGGGCCGCGCAGGGCTCAGCGGCGGTGGACGGATCGGGGGCGGCGGACGGATCGGGGGCGGCGGACGGATCGGGGGCGGCGATGGCAGATCCTCCTGGCCGGGAGCATCGAGGCATGACTGACCGTAGGCCGGCCCGCGGACGGCTGCCGGCCCGCGCCCCGGCACTTCGGACCGACCAGCGCCCAACGGTACGGTGGAGCGGGATCCGTTCAGTCCCCGACGGTTCGCGAGCGAGGAGCCCACCATGATCGGCGTCGAGCACACCGGCCACCTGCAGGACCCTCCGCGCCTGCGCGACGAATGGGAGGACGACCTCGCGCTGCAGCGGCTGCTCGAGCGGGTGCTCCCCGCCGAGGTGCGTGCCGAGATCACCCCCGGACTCGCCCAGATGGGCCGGCTCGCGGCCACCGAACTCAAGGACTGGTCCGACCAGATGGACACCCGCGAGCACGAACCGCGGCTGCGTGCCTTCGACGCTTGGGGGCGGCGGGTCGACGACGTCGAGGTGTCCCCGATCTGGGATCGCATCGCCGCCGTGGCCCACGAACACGGGGTGATCGCCACCGCCTACGAGCGCGCCCACGGCGCCCATTCCCGGGTGCACCAGTTCGCGCTGGCCTACCTCTACAGCCCCTCGAGCGCCCTGTTCAGCTGCCCGTTGGCGATGACCGATGGGGCCGCGGCCACGCTGCTCGCCCACGGTGATTCGGCGCTGATCGACCGGGCGCTGCCGCGCCTGACCAGCCGGGATCCCGAGGCGGCCTGGACCTCCGGGCAGTGGATGACCGAGCGCGCCGGGGGCTCCGACGTGGGCCGCTCGGAGACCGTGGCGGTGCCCGACGGGGGCGTATGGCGGCTGACCGGCACGAAGTGGTTCACCTCGGCGGTCACCGCCGACATGGCGCTGACACTGGCACGACCCGAGGGCAACGGTCCCGGCGGCCGGGGTCTGGCGATGTACTACGTCGAGGTCCGCGACGAGGCCGGAGCACTCAACGGCATCCGGGTGCTGCGCCTCAAGGACAAGCTCGGCACCCGGCAGATGCCCACTGCCGAGCTGGCGCTCGAGGGAACCGCTTCCCACCTGGTCGGCGCCCCCTCGGACGGCACCCGCAGTATCACCCCGATGCTCACCATCACCCGCCTGTGGAACTCCGTGGTCGCCACCAGCGGACTGCGCCGTGGCCTGGCCCTGGCCCGCGACTACGCGACCCGGCGGGTCGCGTTCGGTCGTGAGCTGATCGACCAGCCGCTGCACCAGGCGACGCTGGCGGGGCTGCGCGTGCAGCACGAAGCGAGCCTGCAACTGGCGTTCCGCGCGGTCGCCCTACTCGGTCGACAGGAGGCCGGAGTGGCCACCGAGCAGGAACGCAAGGCGCTGCGCATGCTGCTGCCGATCACCAAACTGGTGACCGGCAAACAGGGCATCGCCGGCGCCTCCGAGACCCTGGAGACCTTCGGCGGCGCCGGCTACATCGAGGACACCCACCTGCCGCAGCTGCTGCGTGACGCCCAGGTGCTGCCGATCTGGGAGGGCACCACCAACGTGCTGTCACTGGACGCCCTGCGGGCCCTGCAGCGCGAACAGGCCCTGCCCGCCTTCCTCGACGAGGTGCGCACCGCCGCGACCGCCACCCGCCACCCGCAGCTGGCCCGGGTCGGCGACCAGGCGATCCAGGCCGCCGACCACGCGGCGAGCTGGGTGCTGCAGGCCGCCCGTATCGGACCGGCGGCGGTGGAGCACGGCGCACGACGCTTCACGATGACACTCGGCCGTGCGCTGCAGGCGGCGCTGCTGGCCGCGCAGGCACAGCACGACCTCGACGTTCACGGCGATGCGCGGGCGCTGGCCGTGGCGAGGCGCTTCGCCGCCGAAGGCATCGACGTGCTCGAGGCCCCTGGCGAGCAGTTGGCAGCAGACGCCGCGCTCGCTGCCGACGAGCGGCTGCTGCCCGAGGAGTGAGCCGGGGCTGTGCGCCCGGGGTCAGGCCGACCCGTCGGTCGCCTCGTCCTGCAGCCAGCGGCCGATCCGGCGGTTGAGGGCATCGAGCGTGGCGCGCACGACCGCGAGCTCGGGTTCACCGCGCAGCAGCGCCGCGCCGAGCAGTTCCTCGGCGTGCTCCTCCGAGCGCACGGTGAGCGCCACCGTCGCCGCCTCGATGTCGTCGCCCTGGCTGACCGTGACGTGGTCGATGCCCGCGTTCAGCAGCCCTCCGGTGAGCACGCTGAGGGCGGCCAGGGTGGCCTCGGCGCTGGCGCGCAGCGCCCCCTGCGCGCTGGCCGGGCCGATCGCCTCGGCCTTCACCTCACGCGAACCGAACGCCAGGATCGCCGTGACCTCGACCAGGTCGCGGGAGCGTCGGACCAGCAGATCCCGGATGAGCGCACGGCGCCGGAAGGTCCCCGGATCGTCCGGTTCCGCCACCGGCCGCTCCACGGCTTGCGGGGTCTGGATCGCGTGGCGGACCGAAATCGGCTGATCCCCCGCTTCCCCCTCTTCGTCCGGCTCTCGTGTCGCGAGGTCGCGCAGGAGGGAGAACACGGCCTCGGCGAGCTCGTCGGACGTGGCGGACACCGGATCCGGCGCACCCTGGTCGGGCCGGGGATCGGACGTGTCCACGGGCTGCTCCACCGTGTGCGCAGGCGCATCGGATCCCACCAGCGGCCGGATGTCGTCGGGGTCGAGCGCGATGCCGAAGCGCTCTCGCAGGGTGACGGCGACCGCCCAGGACACCCGCCCGGCGTCCTCGCCTGGCTGGAGGCGGATCCGGAGCCGACCCCCTCCGTGCTCACCCCGGATCACCTGCGCGGCAGCCACCCCGGCGACCGACCCGATGATCCGCTCGAGCTGCTCGAAGCTGGGGCCTTCATCCGTCATCCGGCTCCCCTCCCCTCTGTTCGGAGACCTACCCTGCAGCGCGCGCAGACCAGTGACCGGAGACCGCGTGGGATCGGACGAGCAGGTCTTCGAACCCCGCCGACGACGTCGGTCACGTCGGTCACGTCGGTCAGGCTGGCTCAGACTGCTCCCGGGTCGGTCGTCCAGGCGGCGGGCGCAGCCCGGCGCCGAGGATAACCCGTCGGTCTCCGTCCGCGGACGGCGCTCCACGACCGAGACCGTACCCGGGCCACCGCCACCTCCCCCGCCCTGCCCACCTCCCCC
>SLLJ01000317.1 GCA_007134165.1 Nitriliruptoraceae bacterium
CCGAGGTGCTCGACGGCCATGGCCGAGCACTCCAGGTGCCAGCCCGGCCGGCCCTGGCCCCACGGAGAGGTCCAGGCGGGTTCACCGGGCTTGGCGGCCTTCCACAGCGCGAAGTCCAGCGGGTCCTCCTTGCGGTCGGCGTCGACGACGTCCGCGCCCTGCCGCATGTCGTCGATCTGCCGGCGCGAGAGCTGCCCGTAGGCGTCGAAGGAACGCACCCGGAAGAACACGTCGCCGTCGACCTCGTAGGCCTTGCCCTGCTCGATCAACCGGGCGACCAGCGCCTGCATCTGCAGCAGGTGACCGGTGGCCAGCGGCTGCACGTCGGGCGCCAGCACCCCCAACGCATCCATCGTGCGGTTCCAGGCCCGGGTGTAGCGGGTGGAGATCACCGGCGGCTCGACCCGCTCGCGGCGGGCACGCAGGATGATCTTGTCGTCGATGTCGGTGACGTTCTGCACGAACAGGACCCGCAGCCCCTGCCAGCGCAGGTAGCGGCGCAGCACATCGAACACGACCGCGGCGCGCCCGTGACCGACGTGGGCGTCGGCCTGCACGGTCGGACCGCACACGTACATCGACACCTCGCCCTCGATGCGGGGCTCGAAGGGCCGCTTCTCGCGGCGCAGGGTGTCGTAGAGGACCAGGGACATCGGCGACCACCGGGTCGGAGCGCGGGCCGGGCAGCGGCCCCACAGCAGGCGCAGCCTACCGCTGGACGGGCAGCAGCAGGCAGCAAGCCCAGGCCGCGATGCCCTCGCCGCGACCGATGGTGCCCAGCCGGTCGGTGGTGGTGAACTTCACCGACACCGCGGTGCGCTCCACGTCGAGCACGCCGCTGAGCCGCTCGCGCATCATCTCGCGGTAGGGCGCCAGCCGGGGGCGCTGGGCGATGACGGTGACGTCGAGGTTGCCGACCGCCAGGCGCTCGAGACGGAGATCGGCGACGACCGCGGCCAGCAGGTGCATCGAGTCGGCCCCGGCGGTGTCGGGCCGGTCGACCCCGAAGCGGGTGCCCAGGTCCCCCAGTGCCCCCGCTCCCAGCAGCGCGTCCGCGCAGGCGTGGGCGACGACGTCGGCGTCGGAGTGGCCGGCCAGCCCCGGCGCGCCGGGCACGACCACCCCGCCGAGCACCAGCGGCCGGCCCGGGTCGGTGCCGAACGGGTGCACGTCGATCCCGCTGCCGATGCGGGGGGCCGCCGCAGCGCTCATGCGCCCACTCCGGCGTCGCTGGCGTCGGCGGCGTCGGCGGCGTCGGCGGCGTCGGCAGCCAGCCACGCCGCAGCCAGCGCGAGGTCCTCGGGGAAGGTGATCTTGCGCCCGCGCACCGAGCCGGGCACGACCACCACCCGGCCCGTCAGACGACCGGCCGCCAGCGCCTGCTCGACCAGCGCGAGGTCGTCGGTGGCGGGCTGCCCGGCGGCCAGTGCCAGCTCGATCACCTCGGTGAGCACCGTGCGGGGGAACACCTGCGGGGTCTGCACACCGACCAGCCCGTCACGAGGCACGGTGGCCACCACCACCTCGCCGTCCACTCGCTTGAGGGTGTCGGCCACCGGCAGCGCCGGCGCGAGGGCGACCACCCCGGCGGTCAGGGCCGCCACGCAGGCGCGCAGCACCTCGGGGGGCATCAACGCACGGGCCGCGTCGTGGACCGCCACCACCTCGACGTCTTCGGGCAGGGCCGTCAGCCCGGCGGCCACGCTGGCGGTACGGGTGTCCCCGCCGGGTACCAGTGCGGCGAGAGGCCGGCCGGCCAGGGCCGCCTCGAAGGCCGCCCGGGCGCCGGGGGGGTGCACCACCACCGGGGGCCGCAGCCCGGCTGCAGCCAGTGCGTCCACGGCGTGGGCGAGCAGCGTTCGCCCGGCGAGCTCGACCAGCGCCTTGGGCCCGCCGGCCGCCAGCCGCTGCCCGCTGCCGGCGGCAACGAGCACCACCCCGACGTTCACGCGCCGGCCGCCGGCACGGCGAACAGCATCCGGCCCTGGCGGTTCTGCAGGATCGAGGTGACATCGACCTCGATCCTGCCGCCGATCGCCTCGGCGGCGTCGTCGACGACCACCATGGTGCCGTCCTCGAGGTAGCCGACCGCCTGCTTGGGATCGCGCCCGGCCTTGACCAGGCGCAGCTCGAGCCGGGTACCGGGCAGCACCGGAGGGCGCACCGCTTCCGCCAGCGTGTGCAGGTTGAGCGTGCGCACCCCGGCCAGCTCGGCGACCCGGGCGAGGTTGGCGTCGCAGGTCAGCAGGGCGGCGCCGCGCTCCCGGCACAGCGCGGTGAGTTTGGCGTCGACCTCGGTGATCCCGGCCGGGTCCAGCGGCGAGACCTCCACCGCGACCATGCTCTCGTCCTGGAGCACCTGCAGCCCCGACAGCCCCCGCTGGCCGAGCCGACGGCGCTGAGCGTCGCCGGCGTCCGCGACCGCCTGGACCTCTTCGACCACGAACATGGGCACCACCAGGATGCCCTCCAGGAACCCGCTGCGCGCCACCTCCACCAGCCGCCCGTCGAGCAACGCCGAGGTGTCGACCAGCTTCACGCCCGCCCCGCGGGACGGGGAGGAGACCTCCAGTCGACCACGCTGTCCGACGAACCGCGCCAGGTCCGCGCCCCGGGTCGCACCCAGCTTCCCGCCACCGTAGGCGAGGACCAGGATGATCAGCAGGGTGACCGGCACGGTGACCTGCTGCATGGGCAGCAGCAGCACCGGCAGCAGCACCACCAGCCCGAGCAGCCCACCGATCCCGGCACCGGCACCAGCGGCGACCAGGTTGACCGCGGGAATGGCCTTGAGCTGCTCGGCAGCGGTGTCGACCTGGCGCACCAGCATCCGGCCCAGCGCCCCGCCCAGCAGGTAGCCGATCAGCGCACCGAGCACGGCCGCCAGCAGCCGGGTGGTGTCGGGCTCGCCGATCTCCAGCCAGTCGTGCACCAACGGAGCGGCGGAGAACCCTGCGGCAGTCAGCAGCAGGACCACCGCAAGCCGCAGCAACTCGACGATCGGTGACGAGCTGCCGGACGGAGAACGTGCGTCGCGGACGGTCAGGGCTTGGCCACGGCGAGGGTCTCTTCGACCAGTTCTTCGGCGCGGTCCTCGTCGGAGTCGGTGGCCACGGCCAGCTCCGAGAGCAGGATCTGCTTGGCCTTGGTCAGCATGCGCTTCTCGCCGGCGGACAGGCCCTTGTCCTTCTCGCGGGTGGCGAGGTTCCGAACCACCTCGGCGACCTGGTAGATGTCGCCGGAGCGCAGCTTCTCGTAGTTGGCCTTGAAGCGGCGCGACCAGTTGCCGGCGGCCTTGCCCTCGGGCTCACGCAGAACGTCGAGGACCTGCTCGACCTCCTTGCCCGACACGACATTGCGGATGCCGACCTCCTCGCAGGAGTCGGCGGGGACCATCAGCGTGAGGTCCCCGTAGGTCAGGCGCAGCACGAGATACTCGCGGGCCTCGCCCTTGAGTTCGCGCTCCTCCTTGCGTTCGATGACGGCGGCCCCGTGGTGGGGGTAGATGACGGTCTCGCCGACGCTGTACGCCATAGGAGGCTGCTCCTTGGATGCCAGACGGCTGCCGAGGCGAGGCGAGCGCCGCAACCGGGCTCCAGGGCTGGTTCCCGATTCACACGGAAAGGCCGTTCGCCTTCCCGTCCCACCGACGTCGCCTGGGTGATCCTCCGCGGCCGAACCGTGTGAACCGAACGCCAGCAACCTACCATATGGATCGCTCTGCGCTCAACCGATTCGGGGCCATCATCGCAGGTCAGACGCGTGATCCCTGCAGGGATGCACGATCAACCTGTCCGTTCGGCCACCATCTTTCGGCGGTGCCGGCGATCACACGTACCGTTCGATGAGGCTGGCCTCGGCCAACCGGCGCAGCCCGTCCTGGATCACCCGAGCGCGGGTGTGACCGACCCCGTCGACCTCGTCGAGTTCTTCGACACTGGCCTGAAGGACGCTGGGCAGCGTGCCGAAGTGGTCGACGAGCCGCTCCGCGATCGCTGCGGGCAGCCGTGGGATCCGCGCGAACATCCGGTAGCCGCGGGGAGTGACCGACCGGTCGAGGTCCGAGTCGGGGTGGGCCAGCAGGCGGGCGACGCGCTGCCCGTCGAGCAGGTCCTCGTCGGACAGCGCCGCGATGTCCTCGAGCACCCGGGAGCGACGGCGGCGACGGTCACCGAGGTAGTCGCGGACCAGCAGCTCACGGTCGGGCAGCACCGCACCGACCAGCTCGTTGAGCTGCAGGCGGATCAGCCGCCCCTCGGTGCCCAGCTCGATGATGTTGTCCTCGACCTCGTCGGCGATGCGCCGCAGCATCTCGGCGCGCTGCAGCGCCAGCACCGCATCCCGTAGCACCGCGGTGCCCTCGATCTCACGGGCGGAGAGCGTGGCGGAGACCTCATCGAACCGGGACCGGTAGCGCTCGAGGGTGGACAACGCCTGGTTGGCGCGGAACAGCAGCACCGAGACGTCCTCGACCACGTGCTTGGAGCTGCCGTGGTAGAGGGTGACCATCCCCATCGACTCCGACACCGCGATCACCGGCCGCCCGGTCTGCCGGGCGGTGCGTTCCGCGGACCGGTGGCGGGTGCCGGTCTCGCTGGTGGGCACCGAGGAGTCGGGCACCAGGTGGACGTTGGCGCGCAACACCCGCGAGGCGTGCTCGTCGAGCACCAGCGCGCCGTCCATCTTGGCGAGTTCGGCGATGCGCTGCGAGGTGGCGCCGATGTCGATCGCGAAGCCGCCGGAGACCACCGGCTCGACCTCGGAGCCGAAACCGACCACCATCAGCGAACCCCGGCCGCTGCGGATGATGCGCTCGATACCCTCCCGCAGCACCGACCCCGGGGCCAGCATGGCCAGCACCCCGCGCAGCTGACCGCGGGTGGGCTCGGACACGGTGGACCTCCCTGTGCGGCGCCACCCTAACCGATACGGGGCCTCGTGAGCCACGCAACGAGTGCGTCGCCGCCAGCGGGCAGGTCGACCTCGACGACCTCGCGGGCAACGGGTCGGATCTCGGTGAGGAACTCGGCGTGCCCGCCGCGGGCCGGGTCCTCCAGGGTGCCGCGGGCGGTCACCAGCACCAGCCGGGCTTCGCGCGCATCGGCCTTGATCCGCAGCACCCGCCCCAGTCGCTGCACCAGCTGCCGGCGGGTGCGGAAGGCGGCCAGTACCAGCGCCACCTCGGCGTCGGGCACGTCCACCCCCTCGTCGAGCACCCGGGGGGCGACCACCACCTCGAGCCGGCCGTGGCGCAGCGCGGCGAGCCGCTCCCGGCGGGTGCGGGCATCCAGTCCGCCGTGCAGCGGGGCCGCGCGGCGTCCACCCGCCGTGAGCACCCCGGCGGCAGCCTCGGCCTGCTCCACGGTGTCGGTGAACACCAGCGTGCGCCGCCCGGCAAGCGCCGGGGCCAGTCGGGTGCAGACCTCCAGCTTGGCGGCGGCGGTGGCGGCGACCTCGCGGCGCTCGCGCAGCCGCACGAGATACTCGCGGCAGGCCCGCACCTGTCGGCCCCCGTCCTGCGCGCCTTGGGCTTCGGCCACGACCGCGGCGACCGCGGCCAGCAGCGCGGTCGGCTCGCGCGGCATCCCGAGCCCGCCGACCAGCTCGTGGTGCAGCGCGCGCACCCGGGCGTCGGCGGCGTGATGGCGGACCTGCTCGGCGGCGCTCAGCGGCACCCCGACCAGGGCGAGCCGGAACGGCGCGACGCTGCCCTCGCGCACGGCGCGGTCGTAGCCGTAACGGAACACCACCGGGCCGAAGTAGGGCTCGAGCACCTCCACCAGTCCGTCGTCGGACCGTTCGTAGGTGGCGGTCAGCGCCAGGCGCAGCACGAAGTCCTCGGCCAGGGCCCGGCCCCAGCTCGTCGCGCCGTAGCGGTGGGCCTCGTCGGCGACCAGCAGTCCGACCACGCCCGCGGGCAGGTCCAGGGGCACGGTCGCGGCCGACTGCGGGGTCGCCACCACCACCCGGTGGCCGTGCAGGTCGTCGTCGCCGCCGCCGCCGAGCCGCCCGACGCTGAGCCCGGGCACCAGCACACGCAGCTCGCGGACCCACTGCTCCTGCAGGTCGAGGGTGGGCACCAGCACCAGGCTGCGACCGCCCCGGTCGGCCACCGTGCGGATCGCGGCCATCGCCAGCCGGGTCTTGCCGGTCCCGGTGACCGCCTCCACCACCCCCCGGCAGGTCGCCGACCACGCCGCCAGCGCCTCGGCCTGCCACGGCCGCAGCGCCAGGGCGTCGAGCTGCGCCCG
>SLLJ01000273.1 GCA_007134165.1 Nitriliruptoraceae bacterium
ACCCGCTCGAGACCGTGACTGCGGGCGGGCCGGTCTCAACGCCGAGCCGCGCATGGTCGCGATGCGGCGGAGCAAGCATGCAGGCGAGGCATGACCGCCCCCTACCCGCTGGTCAGCACCTTGCGCATCGTCGCGTCGAGGACTCCTGCCTCACGGGAGGGCTGACCCTCGCTGGCCGAAGCCCAGCTGCGGCTCCAAGCGACGGATCAGGTCTTCGACCGGTTCGTCACCGGACAGCTCGATCGGCTCGTCCCGCCATGCCTCATAGGCGTCGGCTCGAGCCATCACCTGTTCCCACGACGGTGCCTGAACGTGCCCGAAGTCGCGCTGCCGGGCACTGAGCCGGCGCTGATGCTCATCGCTCGCCGGCGGGAGGAGCAGGACGAACCGGACATCGACCTCAGCACGCCCGGCGACGTCTCGCCAGGTCTGTCGGGCAGCATCGCTGTCGTTGACGGCGTCCACGACCACCACGCGGCCGAGCAGCAGGTTCTGCTGCGCAGCAGCACCGACGGCCTCGTAGGCCGCCACACCGACGGTCCAGCACGGTTCCAGCCCGGCCCGCAGCATCGCGTCCTCAACGGCGTCCACGGACAGGTGGACCGCGCCAACACGCCGGGACAATACCGCCGCGCCCCGCACGGCAGCCGTGATGATGGGCGCCGGCCGTCGAGGACCTCAACGCCACATAGCGACCCGGTGTGAGCGTGCGACGGTCAGGACGATGAGCTCGGCATCCAAGCCCGGACCGCCGCGACGTACTCGTCGGTTCGTTCGACGGGCAGGAGGTGGCCGGCTCCGGCGATCGGGTGAGGGGTCCAGCCCGGCCGTTGCGCGTGGAGTCGGTGAGAGGGCTGGTCGATGAGCGGGTCGTCGGTGCCCCAAAGCAGCAGCACCGGGACCCTCACCCGGTCGAGCAGCTGCATCGTGGACCGCTGATCGACGAACATCGCAGCCGTCGCCGATGCGAACGCCGTGACCGTACCGGCGAACCTCCGTGCGTCGATGCCCTGGAGCTCCTCGATCAGGACCGCGACCTGCTCTCGCGATACCCGTGTGAGGTCACCGCCGGCCGTGCTGGCACGCTCACCGGTGAACATCTCTGCGGTCTCGACCTCGCGACGCAGGGACGATCGTTCACGAACCCACGGCACACGCAGAGCGAGTCGAGCCACCGGCGGGGCGCCGGCGAGGGCGGCACGGCCGAGGGTGTGCCAGCCGAGGGCCTCGAAGCGGGCGGTCCGAGGCCACGGCAACGTCGGGGCGGCCAGCACCAGCCCCGACACCCGCGAGGGTGCGAGTTCGGCTGCCGACAGCGCGACGAGCCCGCCCATCGACCAGCTGTGGATCACCACGTGGCGGAGGTCGAGATGCTCGAGCAACGCACGGACGAAGGCAGCGTCAGCCCTCGGACGAGATCCTCGCCGGTAGGGCGCACCGGTGTGGCCAGTCAGTGTCCCGGGCGGATCTGCCGATACGACCGGGCCGAGCTCGCGCATCGCTGCGACCAGATCGACCCAGCCAGCAGCACTGGCGGTCATCGGTGGCACCAACACGTGGGTCGGTGCGTCATCGACCGGTTCCGTCGGGTCCCCGACCAGGTAGTGCACGGGCACGCCGGCGACCGACGTCAGCACGCTGCGAACGCCCGCCCACCGCGGGCACCTGTCGCCCCAGTCCTCGTAGCGCACCAGCCCTCGACTCCCACCGCCCGGGCAGGAGAACGAACGTCGTCCACGGCCGGCGACCGGTTCACGTCAGAATGAAGGGTATGTCGGCGCTGACATGAGCGGCAGGACCCCGCAGCGACGCCGCGGACTTGATTTGCCACATCATGCCGACACGCAGCCGTGATGATGTGCGCCGGGTCCGGGCGCGACTGCCGCCCATAGGGACGTGGGTTGCAGATCAGCTCGGGGACGGCTTCTCATCCTGCGACGACCGGCCAACCAGGAACGCTTCCGTGGTTCCACGATGATCACCGGCGGGCCGTGTTCCGGGCCGGCTACGGTGCTGGTATGGAGAGCGTCGACTACACCGACACGTTCATCACCGTCGCGCCGGACACGGCAGCGACTGGCTGGGTCGTCCCGGCGCCGCGGCCGCAGGGGCCGACCGTGGCATCGGCGACCTACGAACTGGCTGCCCCGAACCCGTACCGGTTCCGATCGTCCGAGGTGGTCTTCACCGTCTGGGCCAACCGGAGAGGGCTCCCCGCGGGGGAACGTGACGCTGCCTGGGGATCCTTCTTCTCCGAACCGCGTGCGTGTCTGCGGTCGAGCGATCTCGGGAAGCGCTTCGGGTGGGGTATTCACGCCGACGAACACGGCCGGATCGCGCTCCACGGCCTGGGAACGCCCGAGTACGAGCGCTTGGCATCGGGCCAGACGCCTGACGGCCGGCCGGTGAAGGTGGTCGCTGCGATGCGAAGCCGCCGCAGATGATCATGCCGTAGTCGACCGGGTCGGCGCCCAGCAACGGCAGCACCAGCCGACGCGGCGAGGGAGCCACAGGTGGCACATCCCCGGATGTTCGACCCCGACGATCCGTTGCTGGCGCGTGTTCGCGCGCTCGCCTTCGCGCTGCCAGGCACGGACGAGAAAGTGTCGCACGGGCGTCCAGCCTTCTTCACGAAGAAGGTGTTCGCCTACTACGGCGCGGCGACCCGGAACGACGGCGCGTGGGTCGAGCACAAGCAGGCTGTCGTGATCCTTCCCAGTCCGGACGAGCGCCCCGCCCTGGAGGCCGACTCGCGCTTCTGGGTGCCTGCCTACCTTGGGCCAGCCGGGTGGCTCGGACTGGACCTCGACGAGCGGACCGACCTCGAGGAAGTGGCCGAACTGCTCGAGGACTCCTTCCGGCTCACCGCCCCCGCGCACCTCGTCACTGCACTCGAGCAGGTCAGGGAGTAGCGCCTGGCCAGGTCGCCATTCGTCTCGGCCGCCAAGCTCATCAGCGACGCTCGAGACCGTGACGATGTGCGGGTCGGTCTCGCCGCTCACTCGCGCAGAACACCTGTCGGGCTGTGGTCAGAGGGGGTGGGGCCGCCGAACCCGAAGTTCGCCGTCGCGCCAGACGGCGATGCATCCTTGCAGGTCGTCGAATCCGACCTCTGACGCGATACGTTCGGCAGCGTGTCGGATCGCTCGTGGGGACTGATGGTCGAGGCGTATCACCAGCACTCCGGCCTGGGTGCCCGGCGGGTAGGTCCGGATGTCGCCCAGCCCACGGTCGAGCGTGACGAGCAGCCGATCGTGGGCCGTCGCACCGGCGAGTACTGCCGGATCCTTCGCTCCTCGAAGGCCTTGGTCCCGAACCGTGTCCACGTCGCGGCCCACGCCAGCGAACACGTCGATGACCGAGCGGAGTCCGGCAGGTTCTCGTCGAGCTTGATCCTCACGTGGATGCGACGGCCGGGTACTCGTCACGTGCGAGCTCGGCGCCGTATGCCGCAGCCGCCCGGATGCCTTCGACTCTCAGGGTCGGGTACTCCGCCAGGATGTCGTCCTCGGCCATCCCATTCGCCAGCGCGTCGAGGATGCTGGCGACCAGGATGCGAGTGCCGCGCACGGTCGCCTGACCGTGGCACACCTGGGGGTCACGCACGATCAAGGCGCGGTGCTCGTCGGTCATCGTCGTCGGCCTAGCTCGGGTGCCTGAAGATCGTACGCCGCTGCCCGGTGGCCGTCCCCGCTCTCCACAGCAGGTCGCTGGTCGCTCGGAGCCATCTCGCTCTGGTGGGCAGCGCAGGCTGATGGTGGTGGCGCCACACCCCGCCGCCAGGCCAGCATGTCCGCCGCCACGCTCGACCTTCCTTGCCGCCAGGCCGGTACGGCACCGTGGGCAGCCGTCGCGTTCGCTGTGAGCTCTTCCTCGCCGGGGACGCGGCAGGCAGACGCCACCCAACTGCGCTTGTGGTTCGACTGCTGCTCCCAGCATCAGCTCGAGCCGCTGGCCCATGTCCGCCGCCCCCACGTTGAGCTCTCTGCCCGCGACCTGGAAGCCAGAAGTCTCGCCCCGGCCACCGTTGCCCTCAAGCTGGTCGTGATCACCGCGTTCCACCGTGACTTGCGTCGAGGAGCAGCTCATCGAACACTCACCAGCGGTGCACGTACGTCCCCCCAAGGTCGCCCAGGAGTCCACTCGGCTCGGCCTCGACCGCACCCGAGCTCGGCGCCTTGCTAGTCCAGGCCGGGCTGGCCGGCGGCAACGACCACGTCCTGGCGTGCCTGCTCGCGCTCAACGCACAACGGGTGTCCGAAGCCTGTGGCGCGGATCTGACCGACCTCGCGCTCGCCGACAGCCACCGCACCCTGCGCCACGTTGGCAAGGGCAACCACAAAGCGCTGATCCCGCTCGCCCCAAGAACGATGCGGGCCATCAACAGCGCCGTCGGGAACGCACCGACGGGCCGCTGCTCGCTCGCGGTGATCGCAGCCGGTTGGATCGGCACGCTGCTGGACGGATCGTCCGCCGGCTCGCGAAACGGGCCGGGATGGACGGGGCGATCTCCCCGCACTCGCTGCGGCACGCGGCGATCACCGCCGCGCTCGACGCCGGCTGCAGCCTCCGGGACGTCCAGGACTTCGCACGGCATGCCGACCCACGCCAGACCCGCCGCTACGACCGGGCCCGCGGCGCACTTGAACGGAACCCCACGTACATCGCCACCTACCTTGCCGGAGCGACAGGCGCCCGGTAGAGGATCCATCGATGGCCACGGGAGGCCGCCGCACATAGTGGTACCGGCTGCGCCACCGCGGGGAGCCGTTCTGCGGCGGCATCGGTTTCGCCGGTCGCTGATGTGGCGCTACGAGTAGGTTGCTCGCATGGATGCGACGTCGTACCTGTCAACCGCGGCCGTGGCGCTGCGGTTGATCGGCGAGCCGGTGGTAGCCCAGCGATGGACCGAGGACAGCGCGCTCGACGGGTACACGATCGGAGGACTGGCTGGTCACCTCGCGCGTGCGGTGCTGACGGTCGATCGCTACCTCGACGGTGCGGGAGGGTCGGGCGATCCCGTCGATGCGGCGGGCTACTTCGTTCGGGTGCTCGGTGATCACCATCCGCTCACCAGCGAGCTTCACACTTCTGTGCGTCACCGTGCGACGCAGGAAGCGGCTGATGGGCCGGGCCCACTGCTCGCGCGACTCCGCCAGGCTCGCGAGGCATTGCAGGAGCGTCTTGTCGAGGTGGACCCTGCGCAACAGCTGGCGGTGCTCGATGGGGTGGTGATGAGTGTCGAAGCCTACCTGCAGACACGTCTGGTCGAGCTCGTCATCCACATCGATGACCTGGCGGTCAGCGTCGGTCTCGACCTCGGCGACGACATCGAGCCGGAGGCCTTCGCCACTGTCGCTTCGGTCCTCGCACAACTCGCGGCCGCGCGGGAGGGTGGCCTTGCAACGGTTCGTAGCCTCGCCCGGCGCGAGCGGCAGCCACACGCGGTGCGGGCGCTGTGACGTATCCCCGACGTCAAGGGCTTCCCCAACAGCCGAAGCCTCAACCTCGCTCGATCGCTGCAACCCGCTCGAGACCGTGATTTCGGGCGTCACATGAGGGTTGGTGGACCGCTCGAAACTGGTTCAGCCCCCGTAGGTGATGGTGCGTTCGGTGACCTCCACTTCGAGACGAGCTTGGTCGTGGGCGTGTTCCCGTACTTGGCGATCGGCCCACCGCCGGGTCTCATCGAGCGCGCCCTCTGGGCTCACGAGGGAGGGTCCTGGACGGGGCGTCGGATCCTGACCTTGCGGGGCTCGACTACGACGACGCAGCTGCGAAGTTCATCAAGCGGGTGGTTTCTCACGAGCCGTTGGAAGAGCGCCAGGATGCTGTCCGGGTCTTGTGTAACGGGCCGAAGAACCAGGACGCCGGCATGGCTGCCTGGCGGGGAGCGCCGCAGGTCACCGATCCCGCGGTCGAGGGTGAGCAGGAGCCTGCCCTCATCCGTTGCTGCTGCCACGATCACCGGATCGCTCTCGCCGGCGAGCTGCTCGTCAGCGACCGTGTGGACGTCAGGGTCCTCGCCACCAAGCGCTGCGGCCAGTTCGTTCGGCAGGTTCTCGTCGAGCTTGAGTCTCACGCGGGCAGCGGGTGGATCTCTTCACGAGCAAGTGCGGCGCCGTAGGCCGCGGCGGCGCGGACACCCTCGACCGTCAAGGTCGGGTACTGCCCGAGGATGTCGTCCTCGTTCAGGCCTGCTGCCAAGCAGTCCAGGATGACGCTGACCGGGATTCGGG
>SLLJ01000458.1 GCA_007134165.1 Nitriliruptoraceae bacterium
ACCAAGGTCTTTGCGCTGGCCGGGTCGCTGGCCAACACCGGCCTGATCGAGGTGCCGATGGGCATCCCGTTGCGCGACATCGTCTTCGAGATGGGCGGGGGTATCCCCGAAGGCCTGGCGTTCAAGGCCGCGCAGACCGGTGGCCCCTCCGGCGGCTGCATCCCCGAGCGTTTCCTGGACACTCCGGTCGACTACGAGCACCTGCGCGAGCTCGGTTCGATGATGGGATCCGGCGGGCTGGTGGTGATGGACGAAACCGTGCGGATGCCCGAGGTGGCCCGCTTCTACATGGAGTTCTGCCGCGACGAGAGCTGCGGCAAGTGCGCCCCATGCCGGGTGGGTACGGTCAAGATGCATGCCTTCCTCGACCGTATCTGCCGGGGGGTCGGGCGTCAGCGCGACCTTCAGCACCTCGAATCGCTGTGCCGAACGGTGCGCGAGACCAGCCTGTGTGGACTGGGACAGTCCGCCCCCAACCCCGTGTTCTCCACCCTGGAGCACTTCCGCGACGAATACGTGGAGTTGCTGGTGGAGGACGAAGTGTTCCAGGGTCCCGATGCCCTGGCCGCCGCGAGCCCCGGAGGTGCGCGATGAGCCGCCGAGCCTCACGCCCGAGCCTGCCCGTGACCATTGACGGCGAGGAGTACCTGGCCTACGAGGGCGAGACCATCCTGGACCTTGCCCGTCGGGTCGGGGTGCGAATCCCCACGCTGTGCCAGCTCGATGGCCTGTCGGTGTTCGGCGGCTGCCGGCTGTGCGTGGTGCAGACCGAGGGTGACCACCGGCTCAAGCCGGCCTGCGCCACCGAGGTCACCGGTGATCTGGAGGTGACCACCTCCACCCACGAGATCCGCGAGCACCGTCGCCGCATCGTCGAGCTGCTGTTCGCCGAGGGCAACCACATCTGCGCCTTCTGCGTGTCCACCGGCCACTGCGAGCTGCAGGATCTGGCCACCGAGCACAACGTCGACCACATCCACTACGACTACGAGTACCCGCGCAACACCGTCGACGCCTCCCATCCCAAGTACCTGCTCGACCGCGACCGCTGCGTGCTGTGCACCCGCTGCGTTCGGGTGTGCGACGAGTTCGAGGGGGCGCACGTCTGGGACATCGCCCAGCGGGGCAGTGAGTCGCGCATCGTGGCGGGCCTGGACATCCCCTGGGGGGAGTCCGAGTCCTGCACCTGGTGCGGCAAGTGTGTCCTGGTGTGTCCGACCGGGGCGCTGTCGTTCAAGGGCCGGTCCACCGGCGAGATGGTGCACGACCCCGAAGTCATCGCGTTCCTGTCGCGTGCACGGCGCGAGGGCGAGTGGGTCGGGCGGAAGGAGCAGGTGTGAGCACCCCCAACGGCAACGGCAACGGTCAGCCGCGCAAGCTGCGCTTTGCGACCGCATGGCTCGGCGGCTGCTCGGGCTGCCACATGTCCTTCCTCGACCTCGACGAGCTGCTGTTCGACCTCGCTGAGCACGTCGAGGTGGTCTTCGGCCCCCTGACCGACGTCAAGGAGTTCCCCCCGGACGTGGACATCGCGCTGGTGGAGGGCGCGGTCACCAACGACGACAACGTCGAGCTCGGCCGGGCGGTCCGGGCCAACACCCGGGTGGTGGTCTCCTTCGGCGACTGCGCGGTGACCGGCAACGTCACCTCGCTGCGCAACGCCATGGGTGATCCCGACCCGATGGTTCGGCGCGTGTACGTCGAGCACCCCGACATCAACGGTGCGGTGCCCACCGAGGTGGTGCCCGCGCTGCTGCCCCAGGCCGAACCGCTGCACGAACTGATCCCGGTGGACGTCTATATGCCGGGCTGCCCGCCTTCGGCCGAGCGGATCCGTAACGTCCTGTTCCGGCTCGTCGAGTCCCTCGAGGCCGGTCAGGGCATCCCGGCCATGGACTGGCGCACCCCCGACGACCTGCGCTTCGGCTAGAAGCCCGACCCGTCCCCGCTGGAGGCCCCGCGTGCACGACATCCACGTCATCGACCCGGTGACCCGTATCGAGGGTCACGCGAAGATCACCCTGCACCTCGACGACGGCGGATCGATCGCCGACGCGCGGTTCCACGTGACCGAGTTCCGCGGCTTCGAGGAGTTCTGCCGTGGCCGGCCGCTGGACGAGATGCCGGCGTTGACCGCCCGCACCTGCGGGATCTGCCCGGTCAGCCACCTGCTGGCTGGTGCCAAAGCCACCGATGCGCTGTGTGCGGTGCGCATCCCGCCCCCCGCGGTGCTCCAGCGACGGCTGGCCAACCTCGGCCAGATCGTGCAGTCGCACGTGCTCAGCTTCTTCCACCTGTCGGCCCCCGACCTGCTGCTGGGCATGGAGTCGGACCCGGCCGTGCGCAATGTCTTCGGGTTGATGGCCGCCGAGCCCGAGATCGTGCGCCGCGGCATCCGGCTGCGGCAGTTCGGCCAGGAGGTCATCGCCTCGGTCGCCTTCGACAAGATCCACGGGGGCGGCATCGTCACCGGCGGGGTCGCCGAGCCCTTCACGACCGCCAAGCGCGATGCGGTGGTCGGCTGGCTCGACGAGGTGCACGCCTCGGCGTTGGCGACCTGGGACCTGCTGTGGTCGGTCACGGATCAGTTCGCCGACGAGATCGCGATCTTCGGCGACTTCGACAGTCTCTACCTGTCGCACTGCCTACCGGACGGGACCTGGGAGCACATCGACGGCAACCTGCGGATCACCGGGGCGGACGGGCAGATCGTCGTCGACCAGTTCGATCCGGCGGACTACCTCGAGCTGCTCGGCGAGTCGGGCAAGACCGACTCCTACCTCAAGGCTCCCTACTACAAGCCCTACGTCGACGGCGACGACCCCCGGCCGGGCATGTACCGGGTCGGGCCGTTGGCCCGCATCAACAACGCCGAGCGTTTCGGCACCCCCGAAGCCGACGCCCGGCTCGCCCTGCTGCGCGAGCGCTTCGGGCGCACCGCCACCTCGGCGTTCCTCTACCACCACGCGCGGGTGCTCGAAGTCATCGCCTCCATCGAGCGCATCGCCGCGCTGATGGACGACCCGGAGCTGCTGACCTGGCCGGTACGGGCCGATGCTGGCGTCAACGCGCTGCGGGGTGTGGGGGCCTCCGAGGCACCCCGCGGGACGCTGTTCCACGACTACTCGGTCGACCGGCAGGGCCTGATCACCGGCGTCAACCTGGTGATCGCCACCGGCCAGAACGACCTGGCGATCAACCGCACCATCACCGACATCGCCCGCGCCTACGTCCACGGCCCCGACGACCTCACCGACGGTGCGCTCAACCGCATCGAGGCCGGGGTGCGTGCGTATGACCCGTGCCTGTCGTGCTCGACGCACGCGGTCGGCCAGATGCCGATGGTGGTCGAACTCGTCGCACCCGACGGCGAGGTCATCGCGCATCGGCGTCGGGACTGAAGCCCGTCCTCGTCGTCGGCATCGGCAGCCTGCTGCGTCGTGACGACGCCGCAGGTCACGCCGTGGCCGAGGCCATGTCCGCTCTCGGCCGGGACGAGGTCGAGGTGGTTCGGGTCCACCAGCTCACCCCTGAACTCGCCGCCGAACTGGACGGCCGGCGGCTGGTGGTGTTCGTCGATGCGGCGCTGGACACCGACCGGGTCCGTTTGACCCCGCTGTCCACCGACGCCTCCGGCCGGTTGCTCACCCACCACCTCGGCCCGTCCGGGCTGCTGGGACTGGCCGCCGGGCTCGGCACCGGGCCGCAGGCGGCCGCGCTGGTCAGCGTGCCGGTCCACGACCTGACGCTGGGCACCGGGCTCTCACCGTCCACGCGCGCGCAGGTCGACGTGGCCGTGGAGGCGGTCCTGGGGCTGCTCGACCACTAGCCTGAATCTGGCGCCGCCACCGTCGCCACCGCCGCCTGTTCCCGGGAGGGACCCGCATGCCAGAAGCCGTCATCGTCGCGACCGCACGCACCCCGATCGGTCGGGCCTTCAAGGGCTCGATGACGGGGCTGCGCCCCGATGACCTCACCGCCGACATCGTGCAGGCCGCGATGGACAAGGTCCCCGCGCTGTCGCCCGACGACATCGAAGACCTGCACCTGGGCTGTGGGCTTCCCGGTGGGGAACAGGGCTTCAACATGGGCCGGGTCGTGACCGAACTGCTCGGCTGGCGGGTGCCGGGCACCACGATCACCCGGTACTGCTCCTCGAGCCTGCAGACCACCCGTATGGCCTTCCATGCCATCAAGGCCGGAGAGGGCGACGCGTTCGTCTCGGCCGGGGTGGAGATGGTCTCGCGCTACGCCAAGGGCCACTCCGATTCGCTGCCCGACACCATGAACCCCCGCTTCGCCGAGGCGCAAGCCCGCACCAAGGCCCGTGCCGAGCAAGGGGCGGACTCCTGGGAGGAGTCCGCAGAACTCTCCGACGTGTACATCCCGATGGGCGACACGGCCGAGAACCTCGCGCTGCTCAAGGGTGTTTCGCGTGAGGCGATGGACGACTTCGCCTTCGAGTCGCAGCGGCGGTATGCCGCCGCGGCCGAGGCGGGCTTCTGGGCCCGGGAGATCACCCCGATCGAGCTGCCCGACGGCTCGACCCTGGCCACCGACGACTCGCCGCGGGTCGCCGACCGGTCCAAGATGGCCACCCTCAAGCCGGTGTTCCGGCCCGACGGGCGGGTCACCGCCGGCAACGCCTGTCCGCTCAACGACGGAGCGGCCGCAGTGATCGTGCTCAGCGACACCAAAGCCGCCGAACTCGGCCTCGAGCCGCTGGCCCGGGTGGTGTCCACCGGGGTGTCGGCGCTCGACCCCGAGATCATGGGCTATGGCCCGGTCGACGCCTCCCGGCAGGCGCTGGCGCGGGCGGGCATGACCATCGACGACGTCGACATCGTGGAGATCAACGAGGCCTTCGCCGCGCAGGTGATCCCCTCCGCCGACGATCTCGGCATCGATTTCGACAAGCTCAACCCGCACGGCGGGGCGATCGCCTGCGGCCACCCGTTCGGGATGACCGGGGCGCGGATCACTGGCACCCTGCTCAACGGCCTGCAGCACCGCGACGCCACCATCGGGCTCGAGACGATGTGCGTGGGCGGCGGGCAGGGCATGGCCATGATCATCGAGCGGTTGCGCTAGCCCGCCGCACACCCGGCCCGGGGTGGCTAACGGATCAGGCCGAGCCGGAAGCCCCGGGCCACCGCCCCGGTCCGGTCCGGCGTGTCGAGCTTGACGAGCAGGTTCTGCACGTGGGTCTTGACCGTACGGGGTGAGAGCGACAGCCGGGAGCCGACCTGCTGGTTGGTCAGCCCTTCGGCGAGCAACCGGAGTACCTCGAGTTCGCGCGGGGTCAGCTGGGTCACGCCGCGGTCTCGTGGCTCCTCGCGCCACCCCCCCGACAGCTGTTCGGCGATGCTCGGCGAGATGACGCGTTCCCCGGCGGCGGTGCGCTGAGTGGCCGAGCGCAGCTCCTCGGCCGACGCGCTGCTCAGCACGAAGCTGTCGACCCCGGCGATGACCGCCTCGCGCAGTTCGATGACGGTCGCCGCGTCGGCGACCACGAGCACCCGCAGCTGCTGGTGCCGGGCTTTGGCCTGGGCGGCCGTGTGGAAGGTGCGGGGGTCGTCGTCGCGCAGCCCGAGGACGAGCACGTCGGGACCGGTGGCGGGCAGAAGTTCGAGCGTGTCGGCAAGCGGTCCTTCGCCGACCACCTCGACGTCGGCGAGCAGGGTCCGTAGGCCTGCCCGCAGCAGCGGGCGGTCGTCGCAGATCAGTACCTGTGGCTGGCGTGCGCTGCCACCGTTCACCACGGGGTCGGGGGGTGCGAGCACCGTACCTCCAGCGTCTCGGACTGGCCGGTCGCAGGACATCGACGACGGGAGTCGTTCGACTCGCCACGGTATCGATCAGTGCGAGCCCGACCTGCGGGGGACCCGTACGGACGCCGGGGCTCCGTGCGCTGGATCAGGGGGGAAGGATGCGCACGATGCCCACCTCGATTTCGGCTCCTGCCGGGGTCTGGAAGCTGACGGTGTCGCCCACCCGGGCACCGCTGACCGCCTGCCCCATCGGTGAGGCGCTCGACAGGATCTCGTGCTCGTCGTGTTCGTCTTCGCGGCTGCCGAGCAAGTAGGTCTCTTCGTCGCCCTCGATGTCGAGGGTGACCACCAGCCCTGGTCGCACGACGTCGCCGTCGGCCGGGGCCTGCCCGACCCGGGCGTCGCGCAGCAGCGCCTCGAGTTGTCGGATCCGCGACTCCATCTTGCCCTG
>SLLJ01000434.1 GCA_007134165.1 Nitriliruptoraceae bacterium
CACGCTCGTCCTCCCCGAGCCGATCCGCGCGGGCTGGGAGCGGTTGCTCGGCCGGCGGACTCGCTGACCTTGCCGATGCTGAGCGAACTGCAACAGCGGGTCGCAGGAATCGTGGCCGGACTCGCCGATGCCGACGACTTCGTGCTCGCTGGCGGCGCTGCCTTGATCCTGCACGGCATGGTTGAGCGCAGCACCCGCGACCTGGAGGACTTCGCGACCGCTAGCGACGCGGTCGCTGCGCTACTGCCTGCCCTGGAAGCGGCACTGCGACGCGATGGGCTTCGTGTGGCCAGACGCCGTGACGCACCAGGCTTCGTGCGGCTCGAGGTCACTGTGGGTCCGCGCATAAATAACAGAGACGTTATTCGGGGCGGAGGGTGTAGTTCCAGTCGCCGTGGAAGTTGTGCCGTTCGAGGGGTAGGGCGGCCATCTGCGCGTCGCTGATCTTGGCACCCTTGGGGTAGGCGCCTTCGTCGAGTTCGGCGTGCACCTTGAGTCCGGTGCGGGTGGTGGTGGCGGCGATGAGTTGCACGATGGCCTCGTGGGATTCCAGGGGGCGGCCGCGCCCGTTGAGGGTGATGTGGGAGACCAGCCGGTGTTCGATCCGGATCCACTTGGAGGTGCCGGGCGGCAGGTGGCACACGGTGATGGCGAGGCCGGTCTCGGCGGCGAGCGTGGCGAGCTCGACCTTCCACAGGCGGGTGCGTGAGCTGTTGGAGCCGTCCCCGTCGGCGCAGATCAGCAGCGTGTCGGCGCCCGGGTAGGTGGGCGCACCCATCGACGGCCACCAGCGGCGGATGGTGGCCACCGCGAACGCACAGGTGTCGTGATCGGTGCCCGTCGACACCCAGCCGGCATCGGCGGCGACGTCGTGGACGCCGGAGGGGATGGCCTTGCCCTGCTCGCCGATGAAGTCGTGCACCTGGGCGTCGACCGGTTCGCCTCTGGGCGGCCACTCCCGTCCGGCGTTGTTGTCGGCGCCGACCAGCTCCTTCCTCTTGGTGTCGACCGAGATCGCCGGCTGGCCCGCTTCAAGCTGCGCGTTGACCTGGTCGGCGAGGTAGCGAAACTGCGCGTCACGGTCGGGATGCTGTCTGCCTTCGATGGTCTTGGCCGTCGCCTGCAGTCGGTAGCCCAGCTCGGTGAGCAGCTTGGCAACCGTGCGTGCCGACACGGGATGGCCCTGGCCGGTGAGCTCGTCGGCCAGCGTCTGCGTCGACTTCGACGTCCACCGCAACGGCGATTCCGGATCGCCCCGGGTCACCGGATCCACCAGCGTCTCCAACGCCTGCACCAGCCCCGGCTCGGTCGCGGTCAGCGGTGGGCGGCCCGCGCCCGCCCGGCGCACCCGCCCCACCGGCGCACCCGACCGGGGGTCATCCAGCTCCTTGACCGCGGCGGTCACCGTGGTGCGCGACACCCCCACCGCCCGCGCCACCGCGCTCACCCCTCCCCGCCCCCACGCCCGGGCCTCAGCCCCAAGCCACAACCGCCGCTGCCGCTCGTCCAGAAACGGCGCGATCACCGCGTACTTGTTGGCGACCGCCTGCTCGTCCGGGCCCATTCCCGGAGCGTAGCCCACTCGCACAGATTGGCCAGGTAATTGTTGCGAAAGATCTTCGCCGGCGGCCAAGCAGCTGCCCTGGCCGACGATCTCGTCATCGACGATCGCCGTATGCAACCGTCCGGCCGCGGCGGCGGCCTTGACGAGCTCGCCGGCAGGCAGCAGCTCGAGATGGGCTGCGTTCGCCTCGAACTCGTGAAGCTGGCCGGGGCGTAGGGCACGCACGAAGAGACGGGTGAGCTCGGGGGCCATCCCATCCAGTACGTGGATGACGTCGACGACCTCGCGAGCACCGCCCCACCGCTGCTCGAACCGCTCTCGCATCGATGCCGCCGTGACGCCATCGACCTCGATGCACTGCCAACCCCCGGCACGTTCGAGAAGCTCGAGGAGCCCATCGGGATCACCGAACCTTGGGGCTCACTCGGGACCAGCGCCGACTCGACGAGGACCGCATGCGGCGAGTCAGGGTTCCCTCCAACCAGAGGCGGCCGGTGCCGGACGCAAACGCGTGGATGGCGAGCACGGTGTCCGGGCGCTCGCCTACCCGGTCGGACCGTGCTCGCCGTTGGGCAGTGTCTACGAGTATCACCGAGGCGCCGTCCATCGGGCCTCCTCTGCCCCAGCATGGCAACGCTGGGCGAAGCGTTCCCCCGAAGACACCAACCCGACGAGTGGCCGCCGCGACACTCATCGAAGCCGCGCTGGCTGACGCCACGACAGACCGCGGCAGGCAAGGGCCGATACTCGGCACCGCTCAGCAACCATGATGATGATCGGAGCCCCATGGAGGCCGACCCGCCCGTAGCTCTCGGCCGGGTTGAGGCAAGTGGCCGAGCCCACCCCGGATGCCATCCTCGTGGAACTGGTGCAGAGTCAGGACCCCAAGGTTCGGCCACCGTCGTCATGGAGGCGCGATGGCAGCCCACGACACCGTCGAAAGGCTCCTGCTGAACCTCCGAGGCGGGGACCCGTTCGCCGACGTCGCAGCATCGGCCCCGTCTCACCGTGACGAGCACGGACAGGAGTGCGGGCTGTATCCCGCCGGTCCAGCTGTGATGTCCCTGGCGGGATCGTTCGCGCGCGCCGCACACGCACGGACGACTCTCGACCTGGGTTGCGGGACCGGCTACAGCAGCCTGTGGCTCGCGCACAGCACCTCGACAGCATCACGACTCGACGCCGTGGACCGCTTCGGATGGCACCTCGATCTTGCTCGGCACAACGCGGCAACGCACGGACTCGGCGCGCGGATCACCTTCCACGAAGCCGACGCCGCCGGCTACCTCGCCACCTGCGACACGCGCTACGACCTCATCCACGACGATGCCTGGTTCGCGCACGAACCGAGCTACCTGCAGGTCATGATCGGCCGGCTCGAGCCTGGCGGCGTGTTGACGATGCCCAACTGGTTCCTGCTCACGGAAGCGGTCAGTGACCACCCGTCTCGTGACTGGTCCGAGTTCGCCGGTTCCGACTGGCGAGACGCGACGCTCAGCTACGCCCACCGCCTCGCTTCGCATCCCGAACTCGAGGTGAACTGGATCACCGACCCTCCCCTTGGAGTCGCCGTTCGCCGTGGACGCTGACTCGCACTGGCGACACGGCGTGTGGGCTCTACCCCCGCGCGAGACCGTGGCTTTGATCGTCGAGGGACGCAGGGGGTTGGCAGCACACAACGAGCACGCCTCGATGTCTCGTGACGTCGCAGAGCGCCGGATCCATGATGTGCCAGAATCCGGCAACATTGCTGGACATTGGCGAGCGGGCCCGGTGAGCGCACAGGCGAGGGCATGGTTCTGGAGGGTCCCAGCCACGTCGGGAGCGGTTCGATCGTTCTGCGCGCGGTGAACGCCTGCTCGAACTCGTCGATGGTCATGTCGAGCCGCGGGCCGCGTTCTCAGATCTTCCCGGGTAACTGCGGTCCTCGCTCGATGTAGCGTCATGCTCAATGGCCGCTCGCCCGAGGATGGCCGCGATGTCTTGCCCGTGCGGGTCTGCGTTCACGTGCAGGGAGAGCAGGGGCCGTTGTCGGATGCTGTGCACACGCCGAGCCGTGGGTGAGCTGGAGATCACGATGCCGTTGTCTGCTGCGACGAACCAGACAGGGGTCGGCAACGGGTCGCCACGATCGTGACCGTGGTCGGCCATGCCACACGGCCCCATTCGAGGTGCCGTTGGATCACGTCGGGAGCCTGTCCACGCTCATCCGTTCGACCCGAGTTGCGACGACCAGAGCCGCTCCGCGAGCGTCTGGCCTCGGGGCGAGAGCCGGTAGCCGACCTCGAGGCTCTCGGTGAGACCCAGCTCCTTGAGCTTGCGGACCTGGCGCTTGAACGCGCCGGGCGCCATCCCGACGTCGGCGGCCAGCGACCGGGCCGGTGCCCCTGGCCGTGCGGCGATGATCGGGCGAGGCCACGGAACCGCTCGATGGTGGAATCCATCCAGACAGCGCGTGAGCCCGGCCCGCAGCATCTACAGCCAGCAGGTGGGGTAGCGATAGCGGGCGTGGGTTACCGACTTCCGGGCCGCGCAGAGCGATCGACGTCGCTCGACTGGGCTCCGGCGTCTTGCTACCCAGACGCTGCTCGGTACCAGGTGGCCGTGGATGTCGGGTGGAACCCGAGACCTTGGTACCGGGCGGCGGCTGCGTCGGTCTCGTAGGAGATCTTCACCCGCCGGGCACCGAGAGCGGTGAGGCGCTCGATCCCAGCGCACGACATCGCTCGTGCGAGACCTCACCGCTGAACGTCATCCTCGACCCTGAAGGGTTCAACGAGTCCACCTCCGTGACCGGGTCGAACCAGTACCGCGCGTAGCCAGCGATCCGCCCGTCAACAGTCTCGACCGCGAGGTCGAGCGTTGGGTCGAAGAGCGGGCACTGCTCAAGACGCTGCGCCACGCTGTCGCCGTTGCGGTGCCGGAGGGGATGCGGGGCATCTCGACGCTGCGTGCGATACGCGAGAGCGAACCCCTCGGGCAGCGCCGGTACGAACGGTCGATCGTCGGCATCCCTTCCAGCGGTGGTGTCCTGGTCGCCAGAGATCAGCCCGAATCGTTGGGCGAGCTCGCCGAAGGCTCGGTCGTCATCGCTGACCGGGATCTCGGACACCTTCGACCGATGCTGGGCAGCCTGCCAATCGCCCGCTGCCACACCACGCCGGGCTCGGCTGACGCACCCGGGACGATCACGGGATCGCACGGCCACTTGTCGTCGGTGTAGCTGGTCAGCAGCACCCTCGCCACGGGGCCTTCAGCGTCGATCCAGAACAGCTTCGCGACCTCGTCGGAACGTCGTGGCGTGCGCCACCACCACGGCACGTCGGCGGTCGGCTCCGAGATCCTGCGGCGCCAACATCTCGACGCCGGTGGCTCATGATGTAGGCTTACATCATGAGCCACCGGACGCAGATCACCTTGACCGACGAGCAGTACGAACTGCTCCGCAGCGAGTCCCGCCGTCGCGGGGTGGGACTCGCCGAGCTGGTGCGCCGCGCGATCAACCGAACGTACGGCAGCGCCGATCGGGACGATCAGCTCGCCGCGCTCGAGGACAGCTTCGGCGCCTGGGAGCCAGGAGACGACGGCGCGACCGTCGTCGACCGGCTACGTCGCGGCATGTCGCACCGACTCTCGACGACCAACGGATGACGCTGCTGCTCGACACGTCGGTGCTGATCGACCATCTCCGGGGTAACCGGGCAGCTCGGCAGGCGTTGGCCGCGGCCGTTCACGACGGCGAGCGGCTCGCCGCGTCGGTGGTGGTCAAGGTCGAGGTGTTGGCGGGTATGCGGCCGGCCGAGGAACACCAGACGCGCCGGCTGCTCGACGCGCTCGACTGGCTCCCGGTCGATGACGACATCGCCGAACGTGCGGGGCTGCTCGCCAACCGCTACCTGCCCTCACATCCCGGGGTGGATCCCGTGGACCACATCATCGCGGCCACGGTCGAACGCCACAACGCGGTGTTGTGGACCCGCAACCTCAAGCACTTCCCGATGTTCCCCGACCTCGAACCGCCGTACTGACGGACGGAGAACCCACGCGCTTGGTGGGCCGTTTGCCCGCTGCCGTGTCGAGCCCATCCGAGGTCCCGTGGCCTCCGAGAAGCGTTCCCGAACCTGGCAGTGACCGCCGTGTTGTTCTGGACGTCGGCGAGGTGCCGACCTGGCGATCGAAGTCACGGATCTCGCGCGGCGGTCCGGCCATTGATCGTGGTCGCGGGGCAGCGCGGTCCTTCGCACCGCAGGGACCGCCATCCCGAACGGGGAACAACGGCGGTTGCAGCGATGTTCAGGAACGCTTCCTATCGGCACCTCCGCAGAAGCGTCCGTGGCCGTTGGGGCTCCTGACGGTGGATGGCCTGTCCGCTTCAGAGACCCGTCGCGTACGCTTGGCTCATGAGCTTCGAGCGGATCTGAATCGACCCGGACCGGATGCAGGGATTGCCGTGCATCCGGGGAACGCGTGTCACCGTGAGCGCGGTGTTGGGGCAGCTAGCTGCCGGTCGTTCGATCGATGAGGTCATCGAGGACTATCCCCAGCTCGAGCGCGCAGACGTGCTGGGAGCCCTTGAGTACGCCGCTGCCGCGACCCGCGATCGTGAGATCCCGCTGACCGCCGCGG
>SLLJ01000430.1 GCA_007134165.1 Nitriliruptoraceae bacterium
CGCGAGGCGGGGGTCGGTCGCCGCCGCGAGGTGACGGGCGCTCAGTGCCGCACGAGGCGCTCGGCCAGGCTGCGACCCGACGGCGCCTGGCCGCGCTGCGCGCTGCGCTCGTCGAGTCGGGCCAGTGCCACCTGCAGGTAGCGCGCGCCCAGCCACCGCAGGGGTTCGGGCTCCCAGCGTCGCGGCCGGTGACCGACCAGGGGCAGGTCGCGGTAGGGGGTGTCGCCGTGCACGACCAGGTCGGCCAGCACCCGGCCGGCCAGGTTGGTGGCCAGCACCCCCTGACCGGTGTAGCCGTAGGCCGCGCCGATGCCAGTCGCCGGATCGTGTTCGAAGGAGGGCATCCAGTCGCGGGGCATCCCCAGGGGCCCGCCCCAGGCGTGGCTGAATCCCACGCCGGCAAGCGCCGGGAACCACTCGAGCAGTTGCTGGCGCAGCCCCGCATGGGTGCGTTCGTGGTGGTCGTAGCGGTCGGCGATGCGCGAGCCGAAGTGGTAGGGGGCGCCGCGACCACCGAACAGGATCCGGCCGTCCACCGTCCGCGACAGGTAGTCCACGGTGTAGCGGTGGGAGGCCACCAACTCGTGGCCCTGCCAGCCGATCTGCGCCCAGCGTTCGTCGTCGATCGGCTCGGTGAGCACCACCAGCGAGTACACCGGCAGCACCCGGCGCTCGAACCCGGGCAGCCCCGAGGTCCAGGCTTCGGTGGCGAGCACGACCGCGTCGGCGGACACCGTGCCGGTGGGGGTGACCACGGTGGGCCGCGCCGGCCCCCGGCGCGGGGTGAGGTCGACCACCGGGGTGTGCTCGACGATCGTCCCGCCGTGCGTCTCCACACTGCGGGCCAGGCCCCGCACCAGATGCCCGGGGTGGATCGCCGCCGAGTACGGCTCGAACAGCGCACCCCGCGCGTCGTCGATGCGCACGCGCCGGGCCAGCGCGTCGGCGTCGAGCAGTTCGAGTCCGTCGGCGAGGCCGAGCCGATCGAGCACCTCCAGGCTGTGCTCCATCGCCGGCACTTCGTGCGGGCCGCGGGCCACCCGCAGGTTGCCGCCGCGGCGCAGCCGGGCGTCGATGCCGTCCTCGACCAGCGTGGACTGCACCTCGTCGAGGGCCTCACGCATCGCGAGGATCGTGGCACGGGCCACCTCCGGCGAGGTCCTCCGGGCGAGCTCGCCCGCACTCACCCCGAGACCGGCGGTCAGCCAGGCGCCGTTGCGTCCCGACGCGCCGAAGCCGGCGGTGCGTGCCTCGATGACGAGCACCGAACGCGCCGGGTCGCGGCGCAGCACCTCGCGGGCGGTCCACAGGCCGGTCAACCCGGCGCCGACCACGGCCACGTCCACCGTGCAGGATCCATCGAGGGTGGGGCGGCGGATCCCGTCCTCGGCGTCTTCGAGCCAGAAGCTCACGCTCATGTCACCGCCTCGCCCTCGTGGCGCCGGTCCGTGGTCGCCACGGACCCAGGTCGGCGAAGCGACGCGGAGCCTACGCACCCGCGCGACCTCGGTGTGCATCCAAGACCGTCGACGTCGTGAGCGCTGGCGCGAGCAGCAGCCGGGGTGACCCGCGACTGCGCGCCGGGTCGCTTCTGCCCTGAGGCCCCGGTCACCCCTGGCCGCCCCCGGTCACCCTTGGCCGCCCCCGGTCACCCCTGGCCGCCCCCGGTCAGTTGGCCTCCGTGCTCGTGTGCTCTTTGGACCTCTGACCGGCATTCGGGTGGCGTCGGGTGGCGTCGGCGACCGCGGCTCTGAGGCCCGCTACGACCACCTGTCGAGCTAGAGTGCTGCGATCCGCCGCGGTGGGCGGTGGGAGATGACGACCGCGCCGGGTCCGTGCCGGGCTCGCGTGCGTGCGGTCCGCCCCGGACCGCGAGCGACGACGGCCGCCGGCTGACCGGCGGCGGGAGGACAGACCGGGTATGCGTCACGCGAGCAACCTCATCGCCGGTGAACTGCAGCCGGCCGCCGACGGGCAGACCACCGAGCTGGTGGACCCGGCGACCGGGCAGGTCTTCGCGACCGCGCCGCTGTCGGGCGCCGCGGACGTGGACGCGGCCTGCCGGGCGGCGGCTTCGGCGTTCGAGACCTGGCGGGATGCGACGCCCGCCGACCGCAGCCGCGCCATGTTGCGCATCGCGGATGCGCTCGAGGCCCGCGGTGAGGAGATCGTGCGCATCGAGTGCGAGAACACCGGCAAGCCCTTCACCCTGACCATGGAGGACGAGCTGACCGCCATGGTCGATCAGATCCGCTTCTTCGCGGGCGCCGCGCGGGTGTTGGAGGGCCGGTCCGCGGGGGAGTACCTCGCCGGTCACACCTCGATGATCCGCCGCGAGCCGATCGGGGTCTGCGCCCAGGTCACCCCGTGGAACTACCCGATGATGATGGCGGTGTGGAAGTGGGCGCCGGCGCTGGCCGCGGGCAACACCGTGGTGCTCAAGCCCTCGGACACCACCCCGCTGTCCACGGTGTTCATGGCCGAGGTCATGAGCGAGTTCCTGCCGCCCGGCGTGATCAACGTGGTCTGCGGCGACCGGGACACCGGCCGGGGTCTGGTCACCCACGAGATCCCGCAGCTGGTGTCGGTCACCGGGTCGGTGCGCGCGGGCATGGAGGTCGCCGAGTCGGTCGCCCACGACCTCAAGCGGGTGCACCTCGAACTCGGCGGCAAGGCGCCGTGCATCGTGTTCGAGGACGCCGATATCGAGGCGGCCGCCGAGGGTCTGGCCGGTGCGGGCTACTTCAACGCCGGGCAGGACTGCACCGCCGCCACCCGGGTGCTCGCGGCGCCGGCGATCTACGACAACCTGGTTGCCGCGCTGGCCGAGCAGGCCCGCGCCACCTCGACCGGGGCGCCGTTCGACGCGGAGGGCAACCCGGTCGCCGACGAGGCCGACTACGGCCCGCTCAACAACGTCAACCAGCACCAGCGGGTGGCCGGCCTGCTCGAACGCCGGCCCGGACACGCCGAGGTGGTGGCCGGCGGCAGCCCGATGGTGCGCGACGGCTTCTTCTTCGAACCCACCGTGGTCGCGGGCCTGCGCCAGGACGACGAGATGAGCCAGTCCGAGATCTTCGGTCCGGTGCTCACCGTGCAGCCCTTCGCCGACGAGTCGGAGGCGTTGCGCTGGGCCAACGGGGTGAAGTACGGGTTGGCCTCCAGCGTCTGGACCCGGGACCACGGCCGCGCCCTGCGTGTCGCCCGGGGCCTCGACTTCGGAGCGGTGTGGATCAACACCCACATCCCGACCGTCGCCGAGATGCCCCACGGGGGGTTCAAGCACTCGGGCTACGGCAAGGACCTGTCGATGTACAGCCTCGAGGACTACACCCGCATCAAGCACGTGATGAGCAACATCGAGGCCTGAGTCTCGGGCCACGGCAACGAAACGTGACCGACATGGAAGCTTCGTAACCTCCCCACCCTGGGGCCGGTCGGTGCGCCGACCCCGCGAACGGGCCGCTCACGGCGGCGCAAAGGATGTCGACATGTCCCAGGCACAGCTGTCGGACGGGAACCTGTGGCTGCACTTCACCCGCACCTCCGACTTCGTCACCGAACACCCCACCGTGCCGGTGCTGGTCGGCGGCGAGGGCGTCTACGTCGAGGATGCGACCGGCAAGCGCTACCTCGACGGCCTCTCGGCGCTGTTCTGCGCGCAGCTGGGCTACGGCCGCCAGGAACTGATCGACGCCGCCACCGAGCAGCTGGCCCGGCTGCCGTTCGCCACCAACTGGGCGTGGGCGCACCAGCCCGCCATCGACCTCGCCCACGCGCTGGCCGAGCGGTTCCCCGGCGACATCGACCACTTCTTCTTCGTCAACTCCGGCTCGGAGGCGGTGGAGTCGGCGATGAAGCTCGCGATGCAGTACCACCAGCTGCGCGGCGAGCACCGCTTCAAGTTCATCTCGCGCAACTACGCCTACCACGGCACGACCTTCGGCGCGCTGGGCATGACCGGGCTGGCGGGCCTGCGCCAGATGTTCGAGCCGCTGCGCCCGGGCCACTTCCACGTGCCCAACACCAACGAGTACCGCTGCTCGGCCTCACGCGCCTGCCCCCCCTGCGACCTGGCCTGCGCCCGGTCCATCGAGCAGGTCGTCATGGCTGAGGGTCCCGAGACCATCGCCGCGGTGTTCGTCGAACCCGTGCAGAACGCCGGCGGCTGCTTCACCCCGCCCGAGGGCTACCTCGACGAGGTCCGTCGCATCTGTGACGAGCATGGGATCCTGATGGTCTCCGACGAGGTGATCTGCGCCTTCGGCCGGCTCGGGACCTGGACCGGCGCGGAGCGCTACGGCTACCTGCCCGACATCATCACCTTCGCCAAGGGCGTCACCGCCGCCTACCAGCCGCTGGGAGGCTTGGGCTTCCGCTCCCACATCGCCGAGCTGCTCGGCCAGGACCGCACCTCGATGTACCTGCACGGCTCGACCTGGGGCGGGCACCCGGTGGCCGCCGCCGTGGCGCTGGCCAACATCGAGGTGTTCGAGAAGGACGGGGTGCTCGACAACGTCAATGCCAACGGTCCGTGGTTCGGCGAGCAGCTGTGGGGGCTGCACGCCAAGCACGACATCGTGGGCGACGTGCGCGGCACCGGCTACTTCTGGGCGCTGGAGCTGGTCAAGGACCGCGACAACAAGGTCGGCTTCGATGACGACGAGACCGAGCGGTTGCTGCGCGGCTTCCTGTCCACCCGGCTGCTCGAGCTCGGCCTGATCTGCCGGGCCGATGACCGCGACGAGCCGGTCATCCAGCTCTCCCCACCGCTGGTCGCCACCCGTGAGGAGCTCGGCCAGATCGTGACGATCCTCGACCAGGTGCTGGGCGAGGCGACGGTGGAGATGCAGCGATGAGCGCCGTGGGCACCGCGAGCGCCTCGGGTCTGCGCATCGGCGTGCCCTGCGAGACCAAGGACCGTGAGCGCCGGGTCGCGCTCACCCCCGCCGCGATGCACGCGATGAGCACGGCCGGGCACCAGGTGCTGGTGCAGGCCGGGGCCGGACTCGGCGCCGGGTTCGCCGACGCCGAGTTCGCGGCCGCTGGCGCGCAGCTTGTCGCCAGCCCCGAGCAGGTCTGGGCCGCGGACCTGGTCGTGAAGGTGAAGGAACCGCAGCCCGCGGAGTACGGCTACTTCCGCCCGGGACTGACCCTGTTCGCCTACCTGCACCTGGCGGCGGAGCCGGCGCTGACCTCGGCCCTGGTCGCCTCGGGTATCCGCGCGTACGCCTTCGAGACGCTGACCGACCGCCATGGGCTGCCGCTGCTGGCCCCGATGTCGGAGATCGCCGGGCGGGCCGCCGCCATCCTCGGCGCCGCCCAGCTGTCCACCGCCGCTGGCGGGTCGGGCACGCTGATGGGCGGCGCGGCCGGGGTACCGCCCGCCAAGGTGGTCGTCATCGGCCTGGGGGTGGCCGGCACGATGGCCGCGCGAGGGCTGCGCGGCCTCGGGGCGCACGTCACCGGCATCGACGTCGACCTGCACCGGCTCTACGAGCACCACCTCGACGGCACCGTGGACGCCACCCAGAGCAGCGAGGCGGCGTTGATCGGCGACCATGTGCGCGACGCCGACCTCGTGATCGGCGCGGCGCTGGTCCCCGGCGCTCGCGCCCCGGTGGTGGTCTCGGAGGCCCAGGTGGCCTCGATGCGCCCTGGCTCGGTGGTGGTGGACCTCGCCATCGACCAGGGCGGGTGTGTGGCCACGGCCCGGCCCACCTCGCTGTCCCAGCCCACCTACGTCGAGCATGGCGTGGTGCACTACTGCGTGACCAACGTGCCCGGGCAGTTCCCGCGGACCGCCTCGGCGGCGCTGTCGGCGGCGGTCGCCCCCAAGCTCGCGCTGCTGGCCGCGGATGTCGTCGCCGGACGTGCCGGTACGAGTCACGAGCACTCCGCGCTGGTCGGTGCCCGCAACGTGGATGCCGGGGTGATCGTGCACGACGCGGTCGCCGAGGTCTTCCCCGACCTGCCCGGCCACCCCGCCCCCGCCCCTGCGCCCGCGTGATGGCGCGCCCGGTCAGCCCCTGGCTCGACGGCACCGCGCCCGTCGGGCCCCCGCTGGCCGGTCACACCCGCGCCGACGTGGTGATCGTCGGCGCCGGCTTCACGGGGCTGTGGACCGCGCTGACCCTCACCGAGCGCGACCCCTCGCTGCAGGTCGTGGTGCTCGAGGCAGCG
>SLLJ01000298.1 GCA_007134165.1 Nitriliruptoraceae bacterium
CTTCTTGCCCGCCGTCTTCTTGCGGCCGGTGGCCTTCTTCTTCGGCGGGGGAGCCTGCTCGCCGGTGAAGGTCAGGGCCACGGGCGGGGCGAGTTCCTCGGTGGCCAGCGGCTCGCCGCCGAGCTGGGGGTCATAACGCTCGACACCCTCGATGACGGTCCACACCCCGACCGACGGCACCTCGAAGTCCTCGAGGTCGAAGACGTGGTTGACCTCGGGGTGGGTGCACACGGCGGTGGGCAGTTTGCGGTTTCGGGGCGGCGGTCGCAGCGGCGCGCCACACTTGGGGCACGGGGTGGCGATCGGCAGCGACCACACGGCGAACTCGTCCTCGGGGTAGCCGGTCGAGCCCACGAAGGGCTTGCCGTAGCGCGAGGTGCGTCGTTCGAGGTAGCTGCCCTCCGGGTCGGTCGGGGAGCGGAACGGCTGGGCCCGGCCCTGGTCGTCGAGGTACATCAGCCGCTGCTGGACGTTGCGGATGCCCTTGCAGTTCGGGTAGTCGACGCAGCCGTAGAAGCGGCCGAAACGGCCGTCGCGGGGGATCATCGGCGAGGCGCAGATCGGGCAGGGAACGTCCGGGTCGGGCTCGGCCTCGGGTTCGGGCTCCCCGACGCTGCCGTCGTCCTCGAGGGGCAGCGTGCCCTGACAGTCCGGCCAGCGACTGCACGAGGCGAACCACTGCTTGGACTTGCCGGAGAACACCCGCTCCATCGGTGAGCCACAGTCCGGGCAGTCGGCCGGCACCAGCAGCGGCAGGCGCGGGCGCTCGGGCTTGCGCTCACGGACCCAGGTGTCGACCTCGTCGAGGAAGGCGGTGACGGTGCGCCCCCAGTGCTCCTGACCGCGGGCGATGTCGTCGAGGGTGTCCTCCATGCGGGCGGTGAACCCGATGTCCACCACCTCGGCGAAGTGGGCCTTGAGGAAGGACACCACCACCTCCCCCAGCCCGGTCGGGGTGAAGCGGCGCGACTCCTTGGTCACGTACTGGCGCTGCTCGAGGGTGGACAGGATCGAGGCGTAGGTCGAAGGGCGGCCGATGCCCTCCTCCTCGAGCGCCTCGACCAGCGTGCGCTCCGAGTAGCGGGGTGGCGGGGTGGTGGTGTGCTGGTCGGGTTCGAGTTCAGCCAGCGTCAGGCGCTGGCCCTGCTCGAGATCGGGCAGCCGGTCGCTGATCTCGTCGTCGTCCTCGACCTCGTCCTCGTCGCGCACGGCGCGGTAGACCCGCAGGAAGCCGTCGAAACGCTCGACCTGGCCGCTGACCCGGAAGGTGACCGGCCCGCCGGGGTCGCCAGCGGCAGCGTCGGCGGGGGTGTCACCCACGCCGCGCACGTCGGCCGCGACCCGGTCGAACAGCGCGGGGGCCATCTGGGTGGCCACGGTGCGCTTCCAGATCAACTCGTAGAGGCGGGCCTGCTCCGCGGACAGATAGCGGCGCACCGCCTCGGGGGTGCGGGCCACCGAAGTGGGCCGGATCGCCTCGTGGGCCTCCTGCGCGCCCTTGGTCGATCCGCGGAAGCGACGCGGCGAGTCGAGCGTGTAGCGCTCACCGAAGCGCTCGCCGACCAGCGCGGCGATGTCGCTCAGCGCCTGGTCGGAGAGGTTGACCGAGTCGGTCCGCATGTAGGTGATGAGCCCGACCTGCTCGCCGCCGAGGTTGATGCCCTCGTACAGCTGCTGGGCGATCGCCATGGTCTGGCGGGCCGAGAAGCCGACCTTGGACGCCTCACCCTGCAGGGTGGAGGTCTTGAACGGCGGCTTGGGGGTGCGCCGGGACTCGCTGCGTCGCACCTCGACGACCGTGTAGTCGAGCGTGCGGGCGCGGTCGGCCAGCGCCGTCGCCTGCGTCTGCGAGCGCACCACCAGCCGGGCGGCGCGCTGGGCGTCACTGCGGCCCTCGAGGTCCTTGGGGGTGGACAGGCGCTGGTCGCCGACGCCGACCAGACTGGCCGCGATCTCCGGGGGGGCGTTGGAGCCGCGGGCGAAACGGGCCGGAAACGACCAGTACTCCTCGGGCACGAAGGCCCGGATCTCGTCCTCGCGGTCCACGATCATGCGCAGCGCGACCGACTGCACCCGACCGGCGGAGATGCCCGAAGCGACCGTGCGCCACAGCACCGGCGAGAGTCGGTAGCCCACGATCCGGTCGACCGCGCGGCGCGCCTGTTGGGCGTCGACCAGGTCGGTGTTGAGGTGGCGGGGCGCGGCGAAGGCGGCTCGGATCGCCGGTTCGGTGATCTCGTCGAAGGTCACCCGGTTGGTCTGGTCGAGGTCGAGGCCGAGGACCTCGGCCACGTGCCAGGCGATCGCCTCGCCCTCGCGGTCCAAGTCGGGAGCGAGCCACACGGTGGAGGCCTGTTTGGCGGCCTTGCGCAGCGCGGCGACGTGCTTCTTGGCGTCGGTGGGCACCTCGTAGACGAGATGGCAGCCATCGGGCCCGTCGAGTTCGACGGCGAAGTTCGAGCGCGGCAGATCGCGGATGTGGCCGTAGGAGGCCAGCACCTGGTATTCCGAGCCGAGGTAGCGCTCGATGGTCCGCGCCTTGGCGGGCGACTCGACGATCACGAGGTTGTCTGCCACGTTGGCGTGGCCCTTTCCGGTCGCAGGACGGCACGTCTGATCAGGCCAGCAGGAGCCGGCGGAGTCAGCGCACGAGGGCGCAAGGTGGGCCGTGGCCGCGCCCGTGTCAACTCGGCCCCTCACGCCGAGCGGCCAGCAGGGCACCGCTCCGCACGCCAGACCGTGGCTGCCGGGCGCCCCGCGCGCACCCGTCCGAGGATCCGGTGTGGCCCGGAACGCGGAGGCGACTAGCATCCGAGACGTCGCGAGTCGGGCCACCGCGCCGCTCCGTTCTGCCCTGGCCGCGCGTCACCGCGTTCCCGGCCGCTGCGCGACCCAACCAGACCTACGAGCAGACCCCCGAGCACGCCCGGAGTCCGGGCACTCGCCGAGCCCAAGGGAAGGTAGTCCACCCGTGTTCGAACTCATCCCCTACCTCGCGGTGATCGCCGCGGTCGCCGGGCTTGCGCTCGCGGCCTACTTCGCCAAGGTGGTCAACGCCGCGGATCCCGGCAATGACCTGATGCAGGAGATCGCGCTCGCGATTCGAGAGGGCGCCATGGCGTTCCTCCGCCGCGAGTACCGCGCGATCGCCATCTTCGTGGTCGTCCTGAGCGTCGTCGTCTTCACGGTCCTGCCCAACCTGCGTCCGTGGGGTTCCATCGGCGTCATCATGGGCGCCGTGTTCTCCGCGGTGGCCGGGTTCATCGGCATGCGCATCGCCACCGCCGCCAACGTGCGCACCGCCCAGGCCGCCCGACAGGGCGCTGGTAAGGCACTTCCACTGGCCTACCGCGGCGGTGCGGTGATGGGCTTCAGCGTCGCCGGCCTCGGGCTGCTCGGCATCTCGCTCGCCTACCTGTTCTTCGTCCAGATCCTGCGGGTCGACGACGCGTTCCAGGTCGTGGCCACCTTCGGACTCGGTGGGTCATCGATCGCCCTGTTCGCCCGTATCGGCGGCGGCATCTACACCAAGGCGGCGGACGTCGGCGCCGACCTCGTCGGCAAGGTCGAAGCCGGCATCCCTGAAGACGACCCCCGCAACCCCGCGACGATCGCCGACAATGTCGGGGACAACGTCGGCGACGTTGCCGGCATGGGCGCCGACCTGTTCGAGTCCTACGCCGGTTCGATCGTGGCCCCGATGGTGCTCGCTGCCCTGCTGTTCGGCGGCATCGACCCGGTGACCACCGTGGTTTCTGACTCGTTCACGTCCCTGCAGGAGTCGACCTTCCTGTACCCCCTGCTCGTCGGTGCGATCGGGATGCTCGCCTCGATCCTCGGGGCCTTCCTGGTCCGCGGCCGCAAGGGCAAGTCGCTGTCGGCCCAGCTGCACTTCGGCACCAACGTCGCGATGGTCATCACGGCGATCGCCTCGGTGGGCGGTGCGGTGTGGCTGTTCGGTGACGTCGCGGAGATCGAAACCCCGTTCTGGCTCGGCATGCCGATCGTGCTGGGCCTGGCGGCCGGCTACCTCATCGGCTTCGCCTCCGAGTACTACACCTCCGACCACTACGAGCCGGTGAAGAAGCTCGCGAAGCAGGCAGAGACGGGACCGGCGACCGTGATCATCGCCGGTATCGCCGAGGGGATGATCTCCACCGCCGCCTCGGTCGTGCTGATCGCCGGCGCGATCGGCGGGTCGTTCTGGTTCGGGACGTTGGCGATGCCCGGTGACACGCTCAACGCCGGGTTGTACGCCGCGGCGCTGGCCGCCATCGGCATGCTGGCGACCACCGGCGCGGTGGTCGCGGTCGACGCCTACGGGCCGATCTCGGACAACGCCGGAGGGATCGCCGAGATGTCCCACCTCCCGCCGGAGGTCCGTGAGATCACCGACTCCCTGGACTCGCTGGGCAACACCACCGCGGCGGTCGCCAAGGGCTTCGCGATCGGCTCCGCGGCGCTGACCGCGCTCGCACTGTTCCGCTCGTTCACCGCGGCCGTCGCACCCGAGGGTCAGACCGCCCTGCTGATCGACGTCACCGAGGTCGAGGTCATCATCGGGCTGTTCCTCGGGGCCATGCTGACCTTCGCCTTCGCGGCGCTGACGATGAAGTCGGTCGGACGCGCGGCGCAGGACATGATCCTCGAGGTCCGCCGGCAGTTCAAGGAGATCCCGGGGCTGCGCGAAGGTAAGCCGGGCGTGAAGGCCGAGCACGCCAAGTGCGTCGACATCTCCACCGCCGCGGCACTGCGCGAGATGATCCTGCCCGGATCGCTCGCGGTCGTCGTCCCGTTGGCCGTCGGGTTCGTCTCGGCAGAGGCGCTGGGCGGGCTGCTCGCCGGCGCACTGGTCAGCGGGTTCCTGCTGGCGATCTTCATGGCCAACGCGGGTGGGGCGTGGGACAACGCCAAGAAGTACATCGAGGCGGGCAACCACGGCGGCAAGGGCTCCGAGGCCCACAAGGCCGCGGTCGTCGGCGACACCGTGGGTGACCCGTTCAAGGACACCTCCGGTCCGGCCATGAACATTCTGATCAAGGTCATGACGATCGTGGCGCTGGTGTTCGCGCCGGTGTTCATCGGCTGAGCCGCACCACCCACCGCGACCGTGCCCATCCCCGCTGGCCGGGGGTGGGCACGTCGCTTCGAGCCGCTAGATTCAGCCACCCGGATCAGGAGCGTGGATGGGGGCCTTCGAGCAGGTTGCGACCGTGCTGGCCGTGTGTGTCGCCGCCGGACTGCTGGCGATGCTGCTGCGCCAGCCGCTGATCGTCGGGCTGATCGCCGCGGGCATCGCGGTCGGGCCCGAACTGCTCGGGCTGGTGGATGCCACCGCGGAGATCGAACTGCTGGCCAAGATCGGCATCTCGCTGCTGCTGTTCGTGGTGGGCCTCAAGCTCGACGTGCGCATCGTGCGCAACCTGGGGCCCGTGGCGCTGGCGACCGGTCTGGGGCAGGTGGCGTTCACCTCGATCGTGGGCTACGCGATCGCGTTGGCGCTGGGCTTCGACCACGTGCCGGCGCTGTACATCGCGGTGGCACTGACCTTCTCCTCCACGATCATCATCGTCAAGTTGCTGACCGACAAGCGCGAACTCAACGACCTGCACGGGCGCATCGCGCTGGGCTTCCTGATCGTGCAGGACATCGTGGTGGTACTCGCGATGATCGTGATCACCGCCTCGGGGGACGTGGCCGACACCTCGCTGGCCGAGCAGATCGCCGGGGTGGTCGTGCGCGGGGTGCTGTTGCTGGCCGTCGTGGCCCTGATCGGACGCTACGTCGCCCCACGCGTCACCCACCTGCTGGCCCGCTCCTCGGAGCTGCTGGTGCTGGCCGGAGTGACCTGGGCGGTGCTGCTGGCCGCAGCGTCGCTGGCGCTGGGCTTCAGCGAGGAGGTGGGGGCGTTCCTGGCGGGGATGTCGCTGGCCTCCACCAACTACCGCGAAGCGATCAGCGGACGGCTCTCGACGCTGCGCGACTTCCTGCTGGTGTTCTTCTTCATCGAACTCGGTACCAAGTTCGAGCTGTCGAGCGCGACCGAGCAGCTCGGCTCTGCGGTGGTGTTCTCGTTGTTCGTGCTGATCGGCAACCCGATCATCGTCATGATCATCATGGGGGTGATGGGCTACCGCAAGAAGGTGTCGTTCAAGGCCGGGCTGACCGTC
>SLLJ01000019.1 GCA_007134165.1 Nitriliruptoraceae bacterium
AACGGCGAGGGCCCCACGGTGCTGCTTCGCGCCGACATGGACGCGCTGCCCGTGACCGAGGACACCGGCCTGGACTATGCCAGCACGGCGACGGGCACCACCCCCGACGGCGAGCAGGTCGGCGTGATGCACGCCTGCGGCCACGACGTGCACACCACCTGCCTGCTCGGAGCTGCTGCCCACCTCGTCGCCGAGCGCGCCACCTGGTCGGGCACGCTGCTGCTGGTGTTCCAGCCCGCCGAGGAGGTCGGTGCCGGCGCCCGCGCGATGCTCGACGACGGGCTGTACGAGCGCACCGGGGCGCCCGACGTCGTGCTCGGTCAGCACGTCACGCCGATGCCGGCGGGCACGCTGGCGCTGCAGGCCGGTCCGGCCTTCGCCGCCAGCGACACGCTGCGCATCACCCTGCACGGCCAGGGAACCCACGCCTCCCGTCCGCAGGCCGGGGTGGACCCGATCGTGATGGCCGCGGCCACGGTGCTGCGGCTGCAGACCGTCGTGGCCCGGGAGATCCCGGCCACCGAGACCGCGGTGGTCAGCGTGGGCACGCTGCACGCCGGCAGCGTCGCCAACGTCATCCCCGACCGCGCCGTGCTGGAGCTCAGCGTGCGCACCTTCACCGAGGAGGTGCGCTCGCAGGTGCTCGGCGCGGTCGAGCGCATCGTGCACGGCGAGGCCGCCACCGCCGGTGCTCCGACCCCGCCGACGATCGAGCGGCTGAGTTCCTTCCCGGCCGTGGTCAACCACCCCCAGGCGGCCGAGCGCACCCGCACCGCCCTGGCCGAGGTGGCCGCGTTCGGGGTGGTGCCCGAGCCCGGACTGGTGACCGGCAGCGAGGACGTCGGGCTGCTCGCCGAGCACGCCGGGGTGCCGTGCGTGTACTGGCTGCTCGGGGGGGCCGACCCGGCGGCCTACACCGGTGTGGCCGACCTCCAGGAGGTCAAGCGCCGGATGGACGCCCAGCCCACCAACCACTCACCGCACTTCGCCCCGGTCATCGAGCCGACCCTGAGCACTGGCGTACGGGCGCTGGTCACCGCGGCACGCTGCTGGCTCGGCCCTGCCGACGACGACTGAACGCCGCCTGGCACCGCGCGGCCAGACCGATGGCGACGAGCCCTGCCGCGACCCCGACCAGGATGCCGACGACGACGTCGGAGACCCAGTGCACCCGCAGCACGACCCGGGAGATGGCCATCGCGGCCACCACGAGTCCGGCAGCCGCCCACACCCGCCGGTCCCGGCGCCGCTCGGGCAGGATGAGCACGACCAGGCACAGCACCGTGACGGCGACGGCGGACGAGTGGCCGGAAGGAAAAGCCGCGGAGCGGGTCGCCTCGAGCGCCAGCGGAGGGCGAGCCCGGTCGTAGCCCTCCTTCATGGCCGTCGTCACCACCTCGCTCAGCGCGATCGACCCCACCCACGCGCCCAGCCGCCACCACCACCGGCGCCACGCGAGCACCAGCCCGATCACCACCCGCAGCGGCGCGGTCACCCACACCGAACCCAGCAGCGCGAGCACGTGCGAAGCGGCGATGAGCACGCCACCGTCGCGCCCCGTCGTCCACCCGTGGACCCGGACGTCGAGGTCCAGCACAGCCGCCTGCGCCGCCGGCCAGGCCGCCGCCACCGCCAGCATTCCAGCAACGAGCACCGCGATCACCAGTCCCGTGCCCAGCACCGTCCACGGTCGCCCGACGATCGGCGGCTCGTTGCGACCCGGATTCATGGCGGCGGACCCAGGTGGTAGCCGAGCGGCGCAAGCTCGGCACGCAACTCGGCGAGCGGGAAGAGCCCGACCGCCCGGTCGATGTCCTGCTCGATCGTGCCCGCCCCGGGTCCGGAGGCGTCGATCTCGTACACGAGGCAGCCACCGTCGACCGGCTGCCACCAGGTCGCCGCCAGCTGCGGGACCGGCGCCCGGTCAGCGAGTTCGGCCAGCACCGTGGCCAGGCTGCCCTCGACCGGACCGGACACCCCGGGAAGGCGCAGCTCGAGCAGGCCGGAGAGCTGGTAGTCGTCATCGACCACGAGCACGGCCGCCTCGTCTTCGAGTGCCTCGGTGACCCGCTCGGCGACGGTGCCCCACCCGGCCGGCGCATAGCGTGAGCGGACCGGGTTGCCGCCCAGTCGGCGCTGGGAGAGGTTCTCGGCCAGCAGGAACGCGTCACGGTCGTGGCGGGCGGCGACCGCGACCACCACCACCCGGACTGCCGGGCCGGGCTCGTGCACGAGCACCGAGCGCGGATGGTCGTCGACCGGTCCCGACATCTGCTCGGCCCCGGGGTCCGGCTGGCAGCTCTCGGACAGCGTCACGGTCAGGAACCGCAGTCCCAGCGACGTCGAGGTGAAGGCCAGCGACACCTCGCCGCTGACGGGCTCGTCCATCACGGGCTGCCAGCCGGTGGGCGGATCGGCCACGCACAGGCCGTAGTCCGCGTCGGGCACGGCCTGGGCCTGGATCAGGTGCGCGCTTCGCAGCGCCATCGATTCTCCGTCGGCCAGGCTGAGCCGCACGTGTCCGCGGTCGCCGGACCCGGTCACCTCCAGTTCGCCGCACACCGGGATGCCGGGTCCGTAGGGTCGGCAGGCCGCCAGCAGCACCGCGAACGTCGCGACCAGCACCAGACGCCTGGTGCTGGCCGGGCCGCGTCGAGTGGACACGGATCGACGGGACACGGATTGGCCAGTCACAGGAACCCCCCGCCGGTGAGGTTCTCGACCAGGATCGGGAGCAGCAGCACGATCACCGCCAACGCGGCGAGCGTGAGAAGAATCCGCCGCCGGCTGAAGCGCTGGATGGAGATCGGTTCACGGTCAGGGGCGAGCTCGCGGAAGCGCGCCACGAGGTCCAGGCCTTCGGTGCGGGCCAGCAACCGCAGCGACGAGCGCGACTCGGACGGGATCGTGACGCTACGGGTGGCGGCGAACGCCTCGGCGATGTCCTCGGGGGCGAAGAACCGCAGCGCGCGCCGGTAGACCTGCTCGGGGGAGGTGCGCAGGGCCAGGATCAGCATCATGTTGGCGAGGTCGACCGCCTGCCGCCACGGGCTTGGTCGCACCATCGCGAAGGCGACGTCGACCAGTCGCACGTGGCCGTCCTGGACGAGCACGTTGCCGGGCTTGATGTCGCGGTGGGCCAGCCCGGCGTCCCACAGCCGCCGCACCACCATCAGCGCCTCGTCGATGATCTGCTCGTCGACCTCGGCGCGGCTGATCTCCTGCGCCTCCTCGATGAACTCGGTGACCGTGAGGTACTCGCGCTCCGGGGTGATCTCCACGACCCCGAACGACCGGGCACAGGGGATGCCGGCCTGACGCATGAGCAGTAGGAGGTAGTCCTCCCGCTCCACCAGCCGCCGGACCGAAGGGTGACGCAGTTCGTCCTCGAGCGAGCCGTAGAGGATGGTGCGGGCCGCCTTGTACCAGCGATCCGCCCGCAGATGCGAGGTGCTGTACAGCTTGGCGAAGAGCAACCGCTCACCACCGGTCTCACCCTCGACGGTCAGCCGCAGCGGGGTGGAGCCACCGGAGGCCTCCAGCCCGAACGGCTCGATCGCAACCACTTCCAGCCCGAGTTGGTCGCTGACCGCCCGGCGGATCGCGTCGCTGCGGCGCGCGTCGATGTCGAGGTGGGCTCCGCGACCCCCACGGCGGTAGCGGACCGGGAACACCTGCGATGGGGCGAGCGTGCGGAAGGCGACCAACGGAACGGCCGCCCCGAGCAGGGCGGCGACCACCCCGTCGGTGAGATGATCGACGCCGAGGTAGAGGCGGGCGAGCACCACCGCAGCCACCAGCAGGGTGCCGACCAGCGTCACGACCCGCCGCCACCGGCCGCGGGGCAGCAGGGCCAGGCCGGCGATCGTGAGGGTCACCGTGAGGCTGGCGACCGGCGACGACGGGTGGGCGTAGCCCTCCCAGGACGTCAGGATCGGGACCAGGGGGCGGGGGCGTCCGATCGCGACCGCCATGGCCTCGACCACGGTCTCGAGCACGAACAGCGCCAGCAGCGCGACCAGCAGGTGGCGCCAACGACGGAAGACGAGCAGCACCAGCAAGGTGGCCAGCCGCAGCGGTCGCCAGAACCACGGGCTCGAAAGCCAGGCGATGGCCGTCGCCAGGTCGGTCCAGACCTCCCTACGGCGGGCCACGACCCGGGCCAGCAGTTGGTCGTCGCGAGCCTGCCACCAGTCCACCGCGCCGGGCACCAGGAACAGGCTGGCCCACAGCCCCGCGATCGCGACCGCGACGAGCACCGCGATCCGCCCCGATAGGCGCAGGTCGCGCGGCAGCGGCTCGCGCTCCCCCGACGGTCGGCGGCGCCGGCCGGTGTAGCGCAGACCTCCGACCCGTGCCTGACGTCGGCGCCCAACCTCGTCGAGGCTGGCCGGGACGAGTTCGGCGACCGCCCAGGATCCCCCGATCGCCGTCCCGCCGTCGAGCGCGAGCAGTTCCAGCGCCCGCAGGTTCGGGCCCGGGTCGCGGGCGAGCGCAGCCGCAGCCTCCGGGGAGAGCACCAGGCTGCCCTCGGGTGCGTCACGCAGCAGGCGAAGCGCATCATCGACGGCCGCGCCGATCGCCTCGTCGCCGTTTGGAAGATCGGGACGGTGGCACAGCACGAACCGGGCGTCGTCGAGGCGCTCGTCACGCAGTTCGCGCAGCACCGCGGCTGCCGCTGCGACGGCACCCTCGACGGTCACGAAGCCGGCCCCGATCGTGGTGCGATCGTCCGCCTGCGCCGCGGGCGGAGGTGCAACGGCCGGAGCTGCCACGACCGGCAGCTGCACCAGCCGTCCGCCGTGGACCGGCACCAGGGCAGCCAGGATCGCCCGGAGCGACGCTCCGGCCGGTGTGGCCGCCTCGGCCAACAGCACCGTCAACTCGCGCGTGGTCGTCCCCCCGCTTCGGGCCCTGTGACGGCCCGGATGCCATACTGCCCGGTGGACGACGAACACGCGAACCGGGGGACGAGCGGATGACCACCAGCGACCCGCCGCAGCGCGTGAAGGTCTGGCGGATCGTCGGCTCGCTGGCCGTGGCTGCGGTGCTGCTGATCGGCATCCTGCCCCAACTCGCCGACCTCGGCGAGGTGTGGGCGACCATCGGTGGGCTGGCCCCGGTGTGGGTGGCGGCGCTGCTGCTCGCCTCCGCCTGGAACATCGCCACCTACCAGTTCGTGATGATGTCCGCGCTGCCGGGGCTGTCGATGGGCCGGGCGTTCGTCGCCGGGCAGCTGTCGACCGCTCTGGCCAACACCGTGCCGGCCGGCGCGGTCGTCGGCGTGGGCGTGACCTACACCGTGCTGCGCTCCTTCGGGCACGGCACCCGGGCGATCGCGATCGCTGCGGCCGTGACCGGGCTGTTCAACACCTTCGTCAAGCTTGGCCTGCCGATCGTCGCGCTGGCCTGGCTGGCGCTCGGCGGCGAGGCCAGCGCGGCACTGGCGGCAACGGCGGTGACGGGGCTGGCGGTGCTCGTGGCCGCCCTGGTCGTGGGCGGGCTGAGCCTGTCGCGGGCGTCGATCGCACGTCGCACCGGCGAGGTGGCGGGAGCTCTGGTCAGCCGCGTGCGTCGACTGCTCAAGCGAGGGCCGGTGACCGACTGGGGGGAGCGTTTCGCCGACTTCCAGTCGCGCAGCGCCGAGGTGCTGCGCGACCGGTGGGGGCTGGTGACGCTTTCCACCCTGGTCAGCCACCTGTCGTTGTACCTGGTGCTGCTGGCGGCGTTGCGGGCCGTGGGCATCGAACCGGGGGAGGTCAGCGCCGCCCAGGCGATGGGGGCGTTCGCGTTCGTGCGGCTGGCGACCGCCCTGCCGATCACCCCCGGCGGGCTCGGAGTGGTGGAGCTCGGGATGTCCGCCGCCCTGACGGTGGCGGGCGGCCCGGAGGCCCAGGTGGTCGCGGCGGTGCTGATCTACCGCACGCTGACCTACGCCCTGCAGGTCCCGCTGGGTGCGCTGTCGTGGGTGGTGTGGCGCCGCCATGCCCGCCGCCGACCGGTGGGGGCTCAGGGGTCGTGAGCTGCTGGGGGTTGGTTCATCACCTGTAGGCGGCTGTCTTGGTCTGTCGTGGGCGGTGGTGTGGACGGGGTGTCGCAGGGGCGTGGGATGCTGTCGGTCATGCGTGAGATC
>SLLJ01000031.1 GCA_007134165.1 Nitriliruptoraceae bacterium
CCACCGCCTGCGCGTAGGACAACCCCCGCGCATCCAGATCCCGACAGAACAGACCCGAAGGCAACGCCGAGGACCCCGGAACCGGCCCCCAGTACGCCTCCACCTCCGAACGTGGGTACACGGTCTGACAGGGGATGCCGTTGTTCGACGCATCCATCCGCGTCGGCCGCCCCTCGGACTCCCAGTAGGCCGCCGCCTCGGCGTAGGAGAACCCCCGCGCGTGCAGATCCCGGCAGAAAAGGCCCGGCTCCAGGTCATCGATCGGCGACGCCTGGGGCAGCGGCTGCGGCTCGGGCTCTGGCTCCGGGTCGGGCAGCGGCTCGGGCTCCGGGTCAGGCAACGACTCCTCGACCGGCAGCTCGGCGTCGAATGACGCATCGGTTGCTGCGGTCCCCGAACCGTCCGATCGCAGCAGCACGAACCCGAGGGCGACGAGCGCCCCGACCACCACGACCGACAGCCCCACGATCACCCCGACCAGTGCGCCGTTCCCGCCCCGGGCGGGCCCCTCGGGCGGGGGGCCGGACCACGGGCCGGACCACGGGCCGGGCGGGGGACCGGTGGGAGGGGGACCGGATGGCGGGAAGGTCATGAGCAGATCCGCGGAGCCGGGGGGCGACGGTCGACCGTCGACACCCAAGCGTAATCCTCGCACCACACCGCCAGTAGAGTCGTGCGGCGGTCCGCGGCGGCCGGCTGCCCCGGACCTGCGTGTCGCGCGCGGGCACAGCGCAGTACTGGTGCGCGAGCGAACACGGTCGTCGATTCGGACGCGCCAGACGTACGCTCCCGACCGGGAGCACGGTGCGTACCAGTGAGTCGGCGCAATGGCGGAACGGCCGACCAGCGGTCCACCGAAACCCTGGGAGCCCTGGCATGGCCAGCACCGAGCTGTGGTCGGCACGACGCGAAGCAGAGCGCGCCTGGCACCAGCGCGCCTGGCACCAGCGCGCTGCACCCGAACGCGACACCGGCCTGCGCCCGGAGGTCGCACGCTCCTGGCATCGCAGCGCGCGCCACGTGGCACCGGACCGGAAGCAGGCCCCGATGGTGGCCGAGGACCGTGCCGGCGAGCGTTGGCGGGAGTCGCCGCTCAGCGCCGCGGTCGCCGCGCTTGGCGACGAACTGCCCCGCATCGTGACCAGCGGAGGGTTCATCGCGGCCTTCACCGACGAGCATGGCACGATCCTGTTCACCCATGGCAGCCACTGGATGCGTGACCGTGCCGCCGAGGTGCACTTCGCGCCCGGCGGCTGCTGGAACGAACAATCGATCGGTACCAACGCACTCGCGCTGGCGCTGGACTCCCGCGCGCCGTGCGAGGTGTTCTCCGCGGAGCACTTCAGCCAGGCGCTGCACGACTGGGTGTGCTACTCCGCGCCGATCGTCGAACCACAGACCGGGCACGTGCACGGGGTGATCGACCTGTCGACGACCTGGGACCGAGCACACCCGCTGGGGCTCGCGACCGCCACGCTGCTGGCCCGACATCTGTCGCTGCTGCTGCCCCAACGCCGTGCTGGAGGGCAACAACCAGGGCTGGAACTCACGGTGCTGGGTACCAGCGAGGTGCGACTCAACGGTCGAGCCCTCACCCTGCCACCACGTCAAGTGGAGCTGCTGACCGTGCTCAGCCTGCACCCCGACGGCCTCACGCTCGACGCCCTGCACACCGCCCTGCACCCCGATCTGCGCGTGAAGCCGACGACGGTGAAGGCCGAGGTCTCGCACCTGCGCCGGGCGTTGGGTGACGGGGTCATCGCCTCGCGCCCCTACCGGCTGACCACCCAGGTGAGCGCCGACCACCTCCACCTGCTCGACGACCTGGCCGCCGGGCGCACCGGGGCGGCGCTGCGCCGCTACCGCGGGGAGCTGCTGCCCGCCTCGCAGGCGCCCGCGGTGCGTGAGCACGCCCGCTACCTCGAAGCGGCCCTGCGCCGGTCGGTGCTCACCACCCGCGACCCCGAGTTGCTGTTCGCGCTCGGCGAACAGCTGCCCGACGACCTCGAGGTCCACGAGCACACCGTCGACACGATGCGTGCGGATGATCCGCGCCGGGCAATCGCGGCCGCCCGGATCGCGGCCAGCCTCGACTGAGCCGGCGCACCCAACCTTCTCCCAACCTTGCGCATGATCCTCTGCCACCGTGTCGGAGGGAGCCGACACGAGACTCTGGGACGAAGGGAGATCCCGTATGACCCGCTATGCCCCACCGGGCGCGGACGACGCCATCGTCGACTACGCCAAGCGCTACGACAACTTCATCAACGGCACCTGGGTGGCCCCCCGTGAAGGCGAGTACTTCGAGAACATCTCGCCGGTCACCGGCAAGCCGTTCGTCGAGGTGGCCCGTTCCTCCGCGGCCGACATCGAACTGGCCCTGGACGCCGCACACGCCGCCGCGCCCGCCTGGGGGCGGACCTCGGTCACCGAACGCTCCAACATCCTGCTCAAGATCGCCGACCGCATCGAGGAGAACCTCGAGGCGCTGGCCGTGGCCGAGACCTGGGAGAACGGCAAGCCGGTCCGCGAGACCAAGGCGGCCGACCTGCCGCTGGCCGTCGACCACTTCCGCTACTTCGCCTCGGCGATCCGCGGGCAGGAGGGATCGATCGGCGAGCTCGACGAGCAGACGGTCGCCTACCACTTCCACGAGCCGCTGGGTGTGGTCGGCCAGATCATCCCGTGGAACTTCCCGATCCTGATGGCGACCTGGAAGCTGGCGCCAGCACTCGCGGCCGGCAACGCGGTGGTGCTCAAGCCGGCCGAGCAGACCCCGGCCTCGATCATGAAGGTCATGGAACTGATCGGTGACCTGCTGCCCGACGGCGTGCTCAACGTCGTCAACGGCTTCGGACTCGAGGCGGGCAAGCCGCTGGCCTCCTCACCGCGGATCGCCAAGATCGCGTTCACCGGTGAGACCACCACCGGCCGACTGATCATGCAGTACGCCTCGCAGAACCTCATCCCGGTCACACTCGAACTCGGAGGCAAGAGCCCCAACGTCTTCCTGCCCGACGTGATGGAGGCCGACGACGCGTTCCTCGACAAGGCGCTCGAGGGCTTCGTGATGTTCGCGCTCAACCAGGGCGAGGTGTGCACCTGCCCGTCGCGGGCGCTGATTCACGAGTCGATCTACGACGAGTTCCTGTCCCGGGCGATCGCCCGCACCGAAGCGATCGTGTGTGGCGACCCACTCGACGACAACACCATGATCGGCGCGCAGGCTTCCAACGACCAGTTCGAGAAGATCCTGAGCTACTTCGACATCGGCCGCGAAGAGGGCGCCAAGGTGCTCACCGGCGGCAACGCGCGCACGGTCGAGGGTCTCGAGGACGGCTACTACATCGAGCCCACGGTGCTCGAGGGCACCAACGACATGCGGGTGTTCCAGGAGGAGATCTTCGGCCCGGTGGTGGCGGTGACCTCGTTCCGCGACGAGGCGCACGCCCTCGAGATCGCCAACGACACCCTGTACGGGCTCGGCGCCGGGGTGTGGACCCGAGACAAGGGCACCGCCTACCGGTTGGGTCGTGGGATCCAGGCCGGGCGGGTCTGGACCAACTGCTACCACGCCTACCCGGCCCACGCCGCGTTCGGCGGGTACAAGGGTTCGGGCATCGGCCGCGAGAACCACAAGGCGATGCTGTCGCACTACCAGCAGACCAAGAACCTGCTGGTGTCCTACGACCCCAACCCGATGGGCTTCTTCTGATGGTCCAGCGCGTGGCCATCACGCCGGAGGCCGAGGCGCTGCTCGGGCGCCTCGCCCTTCGGCATGGACCGCTGATGTTCCACCAGTCGGGCGGGTGCTGCGACGGATCCTCGCCGATGTGTTACCCGCGTGACGAATTCATCCTCGGGGATGCGGACGTGCACCTGGGCTGGGTGGCCGACACCCCCGTGTACATGTCGGTCGCACAGTTCGAGTACTGGTCGCACACCCACCTGACCATCGACGTGGTCCCCGGTCGGGGGGCGGGCTTCAGCGTCGAGGCTCCCGAAGGCGTGCGGTTCGTTATCCGATCGCGGCTGTTCACCGACGAGGAGACGGCCGAACTCACCCCGCCACCGACCGGCAACCAGCACGAGCCGGCGGCCGGCTGACGCCCCCACCGGCCGGTACGGTTACGGCCGGTCCGGACGCTCCGGGCGTCCGGATCCACGATCGAGGTCGAACCTCGAGGTGACGACCCACACCGACCGTGGACGGGGAAGCGATGACACCGGCCGACCAGCGCCCGGACGTGCACGGTACGGGTGAGCCACCGCCCCCACCACCACCGTTCTCCGCCCCTCCTCCGCCCGGGGGTGTGTGGAGCGCGTCCGGGCCACCCCCAGCCTTCCCGCCCACCCCGGCCTCTTCACCCGCCCCGGCCTTCCCACCCGCCCGACCGACCTCGCCGCACTGGAGCCAGGTGCCGTGGCGGACCTGGGAGATCGTGGTCATCGGGCTGACCGGGCTGGTCCTGACGCTGGTGGTCGGGGTGCTGGTCGCGGTCGGGTTCACCGTGACCGGACTGGCCGAACCCGACGACCTGGGCACCTTGACGCTGGTGCTGGTGATCGTGCCCCCGCTGATCGTGCTGGCGATCGCCGGGTTGTGGATCGGCGGGCGCTACCGCAGCGCCGGCCTGCGAGCCGTGCTCACTCCCGCCGGCCCCCCGCAGACCTCCACCCTGCGAGCACTGGGTCTGGCCACGGCCGCCGTGGCGAGTTGGTTCGTTGTCATCCAGTTCGGGTTGGGCTCGTTGGTCGATTGGCTGAGCCCGGGTTTCTTCGACGACGTGCAGTCCGAGCTCGCCGAGTTGGCCACCGGCAGCCCCGTCGAGGTCGCGGCCCTGGTCATCGCCGCCGTCGTACTCGCGCCGTTGTGGGAGGAGATCTTCTTCCGCGGGCTGCTGTTCACCGGCATGGAACGCCGGTTCGGCTTCTGGCCGGCGGCGCTGGTCTCGTCACTGGTGTTCGGGCTGGTGCACTTCGAGGGGTTGGCCGCCGGCAGCGTCTACCTCATGGGACAGACCGCGGTGCTCGGTCTGGTGCTGGCCTGGCTGCTGCGCCGCACGGGCACGCTGCTGGCGCCGATCGCCGCCCACGCGCTCAACAACGTGATCGCGGTGGGAGTGCTGCTGGCCACGGCGAGCTGAGCGGAAACGTGGACGACGACACCGGCTGGACCACCTGGCTGCTGGCCGTCTGGTCGCCCGAGCTCCGGGATGCGGTAGCCACCCGCATCGAACAGGCCACCATCGGCCACCGCGGCTGGATGGTGCGGGCATTGATCGACCCGGAACGGGCCCGGCCCGGATGGACCGAGACGTTGCACGCGGTGGTGCTGGCCGCGATCCGCGACGAGACCGGAGCCGACCTCGAGGCGATGGGCAGCCAGGCCGCCTGGGAGGCCTACGAGCAGGTGTGGGACGCGCTGGCCGAACGTTTCGCCGACGGTGGACCGCTCGCCTGGGTGCCGCTGGGCCATGAGCCCGACGTCACCCGACTGCTGGCGACACTACCCCCACAGGCCGCCGCCCACCTGGGCGCGGACGTCACCGGAGAGCGGCCCGACCCGCTGTGGCTTGCCGGCCGGCTGCGCATCGACCTCGACGGTCTGCGCGCCTACCGGCGGCTGGACGGCGGCCGACTGCCGACCGACGTTGCCGCCACTCTGCGCACCATCGAGCGCCTGGTGGCGAACTGAGCAACGTTCAAAGCTGGGAGATGACGTCGAAGCCGGACTCCGTTGACCCCGAAATCGGACATCCGCAGTGCCGGTGTCGAGTCTGCGCCACATCATCGGGCCGGTGCAGACGACCGTCAGGCGGCTCGAGCCTCGCGTCGAGTTGATCAAGAGGTCTTGAGGTCTCCCCCACCGATCTGGAACTCCTCCTCGGTCGGGGGCTACCGTCCGCTTCGAGCCGTTGCTCGAGGACGGGAATGGTTCATGGGTTGCGAACTCGCTGAACTCGACCTGCCGCGGCGGAGCCTGTCCGGACACCTGTAGCGCTCGGCACTGGCTGGGGCAGTATCCGGCACCGTGGTGATCGGCATCGGTGCGGTAGTCGGCGCCATCCGTCAGGCCCAGGGTGGCGTGGGCACACCCGAGTTGATGGCTGCTGTCTCCTTGCCCATC
>SLLJ01000364.1 GCA_007134165.1 Nitriliruptoraceae bacterium
GCGGCCGGCATAGGCGCAGAACCCCCGCCCAAGCGAGTTTCCGTCACGGCTGCTGCCCCACCCGCGGCCGAACACGCCGGCACCGCACGAAACCCCCACCCGCGGCCGAACACGTCGGCACCGCACGAAACCCCCACCCACGCAAGGTTCCGTCACGGCTGCTGCCCGACCTAGGCGCAGAACACCCGCCCACGCAAGGTTCCGTCACGACCACCACCCGACCCGCGGCCGAACGCGTCGGCACTGCACGAAACCCCCACCCATGGCCGAACACGCCGGCACCGCACGAAACACCCGCCCACGCAAGGTTCCGTCACGGCTGGCGGCCGACCTCGGCGTAGAACACCCGCCCACGCAAGGTTCCGTCACGGCTGGCGGCCGGCGTAGGCGCAGAACACCCGCCCACGCAAGGTTCCGTCACGACCACCACCCGACCCGCGGCCGAACACGTCGGCACCGCACGAAACCCCCACCCACGCGTGCATGGAGCGCGCCGGCGGGCTCACAGCAGCACCAGGTCATCGCGGTGGATGACCTCACGGGCGTAGCCGAGCCCGAAGGCCTCGGCAGCCTCGAGGGTTCGGCGCCCGGCGAGTCGGACCACGTCGGCCACGTCGTAGTTGGTGAGCCCTCGCGCGATGGCCCGGCCCTGCAGGTCCACCACCTCGACGGCATCGCCGGCGGCGAACGAGCCGTCCGCACGGGTGACGCCGACCGACAGCAGCGAGGTCCCGCGCTCGCGCAGTGCGGCCACCGCCCCGTCATCGACGTGGATGCGGCCATGGACGTTCAGCGCGAACCCGATCCACAGCCGGCGCGCCTCCACCCGGGTGTCGTGAGCGACGAACCAGGTGCCGACCTGCGCGCCCTCGAGCACGTCGTGCAGTACCGCCGGCCGGCGAGCATCCGCGACCACCGCGTGGGTGGCCGAGCGCACCGCGACCCGTGCCGACTGCACCTTGGTGCGCATTCCTCCCGAGCCGACGTAGGAGCCGACCCCACCGATGCGGGTGACATCGAGGGTGTCGACATCGTCGACGCGAGTCACCAACTGCGCTCCCGCATCGTGGCGCGGATCGCGGTCGTAGAGGCCGGGGACATCCGACAGCAGCACCAGCAACTGCGCGTCGAGCATGGACGCGACCAGCGCGGCAAGGTGGTCGTTGTCGCCGTAGGCGAGTTCGTCGGTGGCGACCGCGTCGTTCTCGTTGACCACCGGCAGCACCCCGACCTCCAGCAGCCGCTGCAGGGTGGTCCGGGCACTGAGGTAGCGCGAGCGCCGCACGAAGTCGTCCTGGGTGAGCAGGATCTGTCCGGCACTCGTGCCCGCGGTCGCCAGCACCTGCTGGTAGGCCTGGATCAGCTCACCCTGGCCGACCGCGGCACACGCCTGCAGCGTTGGCAGGTCGAGCGGACGACGCTCGAGCCCGAGCAGCCCCATCCCGGCCGCAACCGCCCCCGAGGACACCAGCACGACCTGCGTGCCGGCTGCCCGGGCCGTCAGGACCTGCTCGGCGAGCGCATGAACCTGACGCCGATCAAGCCGGCCGTCGGGTCCGCGCAGGCTCGAGGAGCCGACCTTGACCACGGCCAGCGAGGGCCGTACGAAGCGGGCGGTCACGGCTGCGGATCCTCGCGGTCGGCGACCTCGTCCTCCTCGCCGGCGAGCACCGCGGCCCGCTCGTCGGGGGGGAGATCCTCCAGGTCCGGGGTGAAGCCGAACACCACCCCGCCGATCACGACGTCGTCGCCGGTTCGGGCCCCGGCGGCCACGAGGGCGCGCTCGACCCCGGCGCGGCGCAGCCGACCCTGGAGGTAGCGCACCGCCTCCCAGTCCTCGAGCGGCAGCATCTGCACCCAGCGTTCGATGCGTTCGCCGCGGACCTCGAAGGCTCCCGAGGCGTGCCGGCCCACCGTGTAGTCGGGTCCGGAGGGCACCAGCCGCAGCGCCACCTCGTCCTCGGAGGCCAGCACGGCCCGCACCCCACCCTGCCGTTCGCGCTCCGCGGCGACGAGCGCCCCGAGCCGGTAGCGCAGCGGGTCGAGCCCGGCCCCGGTCACCGCCGAGACCTCGAGCACTTGCTCACCGGCGGCCTCGAGGGTGGGCCGGATCAAGTCGGCCATCGCCTGCCCGTCGGGCAGGTCGATCTTGTTGAGCACCACCAACTGCGGTCGCTCGAGCAGCGCGGGGTCGTGGGCGGCTAGCTCGGCACGCAGCACCTCGAGGTCACGGACCGGATCACGATCCGCCTCGAACGGGTGGGTGTCGAGCACGTGGAGCAGCACCAGGCAACGCTCGATGTGGCGCAGGAAGCGCAGGCCGAGCCCTCGACCCTCGGCAGCACCCTCGATGAGTCCGGGGACGTCGGCGAGCACGACGTCGATGGGCGCGCCCTGAGCATGCTGCCCGCCACGCATCACCCCGAGGTGGGGAGTGAGCGTGGTGAACGGCCAGGCCTCGACCCGGGGCGTGGCCGCCGACAGCCGGCTGATCAGCGACGACTTGCCGGCGGAGGGGAACCCGACCAGTCCGACGTCCGCGATGAGCTTGAGTTCGAGCCGAAGGGAGCGCTCGCGGGCCTTCTCGCCGCGCTCCGCGAACCGCGGCACGCGACGGTGCCGATTGGCGAACGAGGCGTTGCCGCGTCCGCCACGACCGCCACGCGCCGCCACATAGCGCTGCCCGTCGGCGATCAGGTCGGCGAGCACCTGACCGGTGGCCCGGTCGCGTACGACGGTGCCGACCGGCACCGGCAGGAGGAGGTCGTCGCCGGCAGCCCCGGTGCGACCCATGCCGGCGCCGTGCGTGCCGTCGGCGGCGCGCTGGTGGGGCTCGCGGTGCCAGGTGAGCAGCGAAGCGGTGTCGTGGTCGGCGACCAGCACGACGTCCCCGCCACGTCCGCCGTCACCCCCGTCGGGTCCACCGCGGGGCACATGCGACTCGCGACGGAAGGAGACGGAGCCGTTACCGCCATCACCACCGCGAGCGTGCAGGGAACACTCGTCGACGAAGCTCGGGGCGCCCACCCTCAACCTCGAAACCGGGTCGCGGCGCTCAGACCTCGGCCGGGTCGACGTTCGCGGTGGTGCGCGTGCGGGTCTTGTGGAACCGCACCGATCCGTCCACCAGCGCGAACAAGGTGTCGTCCCCGCCCCGGCCGACGTTGGCGCCCGGGTGGATCTTGGTACCGCGCTGGCGCACGATGATGCTGCCGGTGCGCACCTGCTCACCGCCGTAGCGCTTGACGCCGAGCCGCTTGGCGTTGGAGTCACGGCCGTTGTTGGACGAGCCGCCGCCCTTCTTGGTCGCCATCTCGGATCCTTTCGGTGCTCAGCGCTGGAGTTGGTCGATGCGGATGCGGGTGTGGTGCTGGCGGTGCCCACGCCGCTTGTGCTGCCGCGACTTGTTCTTGTAGGTGAAGACCCGGATCTTCTCCCCACGGTGGTGACCGGTGATGGTCGCGCTGACCGTCTGACCGTCGAGCGCCGGACCGGTGGTGACCGACCCGTCCTCGTCCACCAGGAGCACCGGCGTGAGGACGACCTCGTCGCCCACGGCTCCGTCGAGTCGCTCGACGTCGAGTTCCTGGCCGGGTTCGACCCGGTACTGCTTGCCGCCCGTGGCGATGACCGCGTACACGGTGGCCTCCTGTGGGTTCGAGATCGGGATGGGTCGGCACCGACCCTCGCTCACGGCGTGGTGGACCGCGGTGGGCCGACCAGGCTCGATCGCCGGGCGGCGACCGGGGCGGTGCGGGAGGCCGTGGGACCGTTCGAGGACGTGGCCGAGTCGCGCACCGACCCCTGCGTTGGGTAAAGGTACCGCGGGCACGACACAGGGGTCAACCGGCGGCAGAGCGGCACCGCGGCAGAGCGGCTACTCAGCCCTTGGCTGCCGCCATCAGCAGCTTGGCCAGCGACCGGGGCCGGCGGGTGGCGGTGAACCGTGCGACCTCGGGCAGCAGTTCGTGCAACGCCGCGTGGTTGTGGAACCACACGGGTTTGACCGGCGGTCGGAACGGACCACGTACGACCGACTTCTCGACGTCCTCGAGCAGATAGGTGTTGTGCACCACGCCACGGCCGGACTGGATGTCGTTGAGCGGGGACCCCGGGTAGGCGCCCCACGACGGGGACACGAACGCGTACGACGCAGCCGCCCAGTGGTTGACGACCACCGAGCCGTAGCGCAGTTCGTCGATCGCCCACTCCACAGCGGCGGCGACCTCGGGGTCGCGCAGTGAGCGCGGATGCACGATGATCGAGGCCGACAGGGTGCCCCACAGGGTGTCGTTGCAGAACGCCACGGCCTGCTCGAGGTACTCGGGCACCGAGCGCGGGGCGTCGAGGGCGACCTCGCCGAACACCCCGCAGAAGGCCTCGACGTTGAACGCGATGTCGTCCTCGACGCTCGCGTCGAGCCCGGGGATGAGCGTGAAGGGCACCCGACCCGGCCCGGCCTGGCCGAACCACTCGGCGCGCGGGTGGGCCTGCACGAAACGCTGCCAGCGGTCCTCCGCTCCCGGGTAGTACGGCGCCCGCGGCTCGGCGGCCCGAAGCGAGCGACGGATCGCCTCGAGCAGGTCGCGGCGCCGCGACCAGGCACCGTGCTGGATCACCATCCGCGCCGCGATGCAGTTGAAGCCACCGTTGTTGACCAGCATCGAGGCGATGTTGTCCCCGTGGTAGGCGATGTCGCCGTCGCTGAAGGGTCCGGGCACGACGATGACCGGGGTGATGTTTCCCAGCTCCGAGGTCACCGGCGTGTCGGTCACCGGCTCGTTGGCCTCCTTGCGGCGGCGGCCCTCCTGGCCGGGGCCGAACACGATCACATCGTGGGTCTTGTCCGAGCCGGTGATGTGGATCGTGTCGACCAGTTCGCTGCGCGTCAGATAGGCGCCCACCTCGGCGCCGCCGTGGACCAGGCGCAGGAAGCCCTCCTCCACCAGCGGTGCGAACGCGCGCGCGATGTAGGGGGTGAGGTACTCGTTGACCGGGTTCATCTTGAGCAGGACCACGTGGTCCCAGGCGAACAGCTCGTAGAGCGCGTCCATCGGCCCGATCGAGGACACGTTGCCGGCCCCGAGCACCAGCGCCACCCCGGGCTCGGGCTCGTGGTCGTCGCGGTAGATGCGCCCGATGCGGGCCTCGGCCTGGTCCAGGGTGACCTGCGGCTGCAACCGGACCTCGGCGGTGAAGCCGTTGAACAGCACCGTGTCCATGCGGTCGGTGGGCAGCACCTTCGCGACCACCTGCCCGTTGGGCGCGACCTCGAGCGACGGCGGCTGCGGCCGCCCGGTGCGCTCGATGTCCCGCATGGTGCGCTCGAGCAGCTTGAGGTTGCGCAGCACCTGTACGATACCCGAGCCCCAGTCCTCCCCGATCAGCGTCGAACCCAGCGCGATGCGCTTGGCGGCGGTGGCGGCCTCGACCCACTCAGGGGCGACCTCGAGGGTGCGGCGGGCCAGCTCGCCCAGCAGCTGCCGGCGGGCGACCGCGTCCAGAGCGCACCACACCGGCGCACGTCGGTGCAGCGTGAGCAGCGCGGCGTCGAGTTCGTCGCGGGGAGTGTCGGGGAACCGACGCTCCTGCTCGGGGATGACGATGGAGCCGCTGGCTCCCTGCAGCGCGGCGGTGTCCTGGCTCATGGCGCGTCTCCCTGGGCGACCGCCACTGAGCGTAGGGTGTCGTGCGGGCGCCGGCACCATGCGCGCCACCGTCGGTCAGCCGACCGTGGTCCCCCGCTGCCAGCTGGCGTGCAGCGCCCCGTAGACGCCACCGTCAGCCACCAACCGATCGTGCGTGCCGCGCTGCACGAGCCGACCTTGGTCGAACACCAGCACCTCGTCGGCCGCCTCGGCCGTGGACAGCCGGTGGGCGATGGTGACGGTGGTGCGGCCGGTGGCCAGCCCGACCAGCGCCCGCTGGAGGCGGACCTCGGTGGCCGGGTCGACCGCCGAGGTGGCTTCGTCGAGCACCAGCAGGTCCGGGTCGGCGAGCTCGGCCCGGGCCAGGGCGACCAGCTGCCGCTCCCCGGCCGACAGCGACCCACCCCGCTCGCCCACCGACGTCGCCAGATGCTCGGGCAGCTCGGCGACCCAGTCGGCCA
>SLLJ01000099.1 GCA_007134165.1 Nitriliruptoraceae bacterium
CTGTTCGTCGACGTCGCCTCCGGCGGCGAGCTGCACACCGCGCTGGTCGCCGGTCTGGACCCCGAGCGCCTCATCCTGCACGGCAACAACAAGTCGGTCGCGGAGCTCGACCGGGCGCTGGAGGTCGGCATCGGGCGCATCGTGGTCGACTCCTTCGAGGAGCTCGAGCGGCTCCAGGCACTGGCTGCGGCTCGTGGCGTGGTCGCTCGCTGCTGGCTGCGCATCACCCCGGGCATCGACGCCCACACCCATGAGTACGTCCGCACCGGCCATGACGACGCCAAGTTCGGCTTCACGCTGTCGCTTGGCCTGGCCGACCGGGCGGTGCGCCGTGCGCTCGAACTGCCCAACCTCGAGGTCCTCGGGCTGCACGCCCACATCGGTTCGCAGATCTTTGGCACGGATCCGTTCATCGCCAACGCCGAGGTGGCGCTCGAGCTCATCGCCCGGTGGCGCGAGGAGCTCGGCGTCACGCTCGGCGAGCTCAACCTCGGCGGGGGCATGGGCATCCGCTACACCCATGAGGACCACCCCGTCGAGGTGGCACGCTACGGCCGGGCCGTGCTCGACACCGTCGAGCAGCGCTGTGCGGCGCTGGACCTGCCCCGCCCGCGGCTGGTGGTCGAACCGGGCCGGGCGATCGTGGGCCCCTCCACCCTCACGCTGTACGAGGTCGGCACCATCAAACCGCTGCCGGGGCTGACCACCTGGGTCAGCGTCGACGGGGGGATGAGCGACAACATCCGTCCGGCGCTCTACGACGCCGAACACGAGGTCGTGCTGGCCAACCGGATCAGCGACGCCGAGCCGCGCGCGGTGACGGTGGTCGGCAAGCACTGCGAGTCGGGCGATCTGGTCCGCGAGCACGTCCCGCTGCCCGCCGACCTCGCCGTGAGGGACCTGCTCGCGGTGGCGGCCACCGGCGCCTACACCGAGTCCATGGCCTCCAACTACAACCGTCTGCCGCGACCCGCGGCGGTGCTGGTGCGCGACGGCACGGTCCGGGTGCTGCTGCGCCGCGAGACGCTGGACGACCTGCTCGCCCGCGATCTGCCGCTGCGCACCTGAGCGGGCGCATCGTGACCGAGGTAGCGCGCGTCGACGACCGGCTGGGCCTGGCGGTGCTGCGCGCCTCGCTGTCGGGGCGCACGCTGGTGACCTACGCCCGAGACCACGTCGCGGTGCGCACGCCCTCCCGGCCCGATTTCCTCGACGGCAACGCCCTGGACCTGATGGCGGCACCCGCCCCCGACGCGCTGGCCGGCTGGCAGCAGCGCTTCACCGAGACCGTCGGGCGGCTGGGTGCCGACCGGCTGCACCTGCGCTTCGAGCAGCCCGTCGCCGACCCCTCCGACACCCAGGCCCCGTCGCCGGATGCCGACCTCGCCACGGCGCTGCGTGCCCACGGCCTGGAGCTGCGCCCGGTCACCGTGCTGCTGCTCGGCGCGCTCGGCCCCGAGCCCTCATCGGTCGCGGCCGAGCTACGTCCGGTGGAGCCGCCCGGTGTCGGACCGACCGCTGCGGTCGACCGGCGCTGGTACGCGTCCACCGTGCTCTACCGCTACGCCGCCGGGGACACCCCTGAGGACTGGCGTGCGCCCGACGAGGACTTCGTGGCCTGGTCGGTGGACGTCCAGCGCGAGCTCGCGGCCGCTGGCCGGGCCCAGGTCTGGATCGCGATGCGCCACGGTGCTCCGGTCGCCCGGCTCACGCTGATCCACGACCGGCAGGGGCTGGCGGTGCTCGAGGACGTGGTCGTCCATCCGGTGCACCGGCGTCGTGGGCTGGCCGCCGCGCTCACCCACCGCGCGCTCGACGCGCACCTGCGTGCCTGGCCCGGCACGCGGGTCGGCGTGGCCGCCGAGCCTGGTTCTGCGGGCGACCGGCTCTACCAGCGGCTGGGCTTCGCGCCGCACGCCACCGTCTGGGCGGCGCTGGCGCCGGGATGACCGCCGCCCGGCCCACAGATCCGGGGCGAAGGACCCGGCAGAGCACCCCGGTCACCGCCTAGGGTTTGCGGGCATTCGCCGACGGGAGGTCGATGGTGGCACCGGTGCCCACGGAGAAGGTCCGCAACGTTCTGGTTCTCGGTCACAACGGAACCGGGAAGTCCACCCTGGTCGAGCAGATGCTGCGGGTCGCCGGGCACTCCGCCCACGGTGAGGGCAACCCCACCGTCGACCACGAGCCCGAGGAACGCGAGCGCGGCAGTTCGCTGTCGCTGGCCGCGGTCACCTTCGAGTTCGAGGGCCACAAGTTCAACGTGCTCGATGCGCCCGGCGGTGCCGAGGTGCTCGGGGATACCTACCCGGCACTGCTCGCCGCCGACCTCGCCCTGTTCGTGGTCGACGCCGCGGTCGGGGTGCAGCCCCAGCACGAGGAGCTGTGGCGGGTCTGCGAGCAGCGCAGCATCCCGCGGGTGGTGTTCCTCAACAAGCTCGATCTCGAGCGCGCCCGCTACCAGGACGTGCTCGACGACCTGCGCGAGCGCTACGGCACGCCGCTGGCTCCGGCCACCATCCCGCTGCAGCTGCAGCCCCACTTCAACGGGCTGATCGATGTGCTGCACAACGAGGCCATCGAGATCCACGAGGACGGCACCCGCGAGCGCTACCCGGTCCCCGAGGACCGGCGCGTGGCCACCGACCGCAACCGCGTGCGGCTGATCGAGGCGATCGTCGAGAACGACGACGAACTGCTCATGCGCTACCTCGACGGTGACACCCCCGAACTCGAAGAGCTCATCCCGATCTACGCGCACGGGATCGCTGAGTGCGGCTTCTTCCCGGTACTGGTCGGCGCGGCCGAGCAGTGCATCGGTGTGCGCCTGCTGCTGCAGTTCATCGTCGAAGAGTGCCCCTCGCCCGCCGAGGCGCCCCACGAACTGCCCCACGACGGACCGACCGTCGCGTACGTCGCCAAGACCTTCTCCGACCAGTACGTCGGGCGCATCAACCTGTTGCGGGTGCTCTCGGGCGCCATCAAGCCCGGCGACACGCTCACCGTGCATCGCACCGGCGACAGCCAGCGACTCCAGCAGGTCTTCGCCCTGCGCGGCCGCGAGCAGCTGCCCTCCGACGGCGCGAATGCCGGCGACCTGATCGCCGTGGCCAAGCTCGACGACGTCGCCACCGGTGATCTGCTGGTGGCATCCGGCGCCGGAGTCGACCTCGAGGTGCCCACCGCCCCCGAGGGCTTCCACCGCGTCGTGCTGCACCCGGCGACCTCCGGTGACGACGACAAGCTGTCCACCGCCCTACAGCGCATCGTGCAGGAGGACCCGGCCATCGGCGTGCACCTCGACCAGGAACGGGGACTTCGGGTGCTGTCGTTCGCCGGCCCGACCCACACGGATGTCACCGTGTCCCGACTCAAGAGCCGCTACGGCGTCAACGTCGAGGTGGAGCCGGCCCCGATCGCCTACCTCGAGACCGTCCGGCGACCCGCGGAAGGGCTCGGCAAGCACGTCAAGCAGAGCGGCGGTCACGGGCAGTACGGCGTGGCCGCGATCGAGCTGCGTCCGCTGCCCCGCGGTGGCGACTTCGAGTTCGAGGACGCGATCGTCGGCGGAGTCATCCCCCACAACTACATCCCGTCGGTCGAGAAGGGCATCCGCGAGGCCATGCGCAAGGGTCCGCTCAGCGGCAACCGGGTGGTCGACGTGGCCGTCAAGCTCGTCGACGGCAAACACCACTCGGTGGACTCCTCCGACGCGGCGTTCCAGATGGCCGGCATCCTCGCCTTCCGCGACGCGGTCGCCAAGGCCCAGCCGGTCCTGCTCGAGCCGATCGCCGAGGTGCAGGTGTTCGTGCCCGACGAACTCACCGGCGCGATCATGTCGGACCTGTCCGGTCGCCGCGGCCGGATCCTGGGCACCAACGCGGCCGGGCCGGGACGCAGTCGGATCGACGCGCACGTCCCCGAATCCGAGTTGACCACCTTCGTCGCCGAGATCCGGGCCATCACCTCCGGACGCGGTGAGGTGTCGATGCGATACGACCACCACGACGAGGTTCCCGACCAGATCGCCAAGCGCCTGCTCGCAGCGCTCGAGAAGGACTGAAACCGGGCCGCACCCCGTCCGGCGCTCGGCCCGCGGCGCGCGGGGAGCCCTGCCCACGCGCCGCTACGCTCGCCGTGCTCGCACCTGCACACGAGGAGCCCCACGGTGGACGGCGTCATCCGGCTCGGCCTGCTCGGTTGCGGCACCGTCGGCGGCGGGGTGGTCACCATCCTCGCGCGCGAAGCCGCCGACATCACCGCGCGCGCCGGCGCGCAGGTGCTCGTCACCCGCGTGGCGGTGCGCGACGCCGGTCGTGAGCGCGACCTGCCGCTGGGCGATGCGGTGCTCGGCACCGACCCGTGGGCGGTGGTCGAAGCCGACGACGTCGACGTGATCGTGGAGGTCATGGGCGGGCGTGATCCCGCTGGTGCACTGATCCGCCGCGCGCTGGAACTCGGCAAGCCGGTGGTGACCGCCAACAAGGAGCTCATCGCCCACGAGGGCCCCGAGTTGTACGAGGCCGCCCGTGCCGCCGGCGTGGATCTGGCCTACGAGGCGGCGGTGGCCGGTGCGATCCCGATCATCAAGCCGCTCAAGGAGTCACTGGCCGGCGACCGGGTCACCCGGGTGGTGGGCATCCTCAACGGCACCACCAACTACATCCTCACGCGCATGAGCGAGGAGGGGGCGTCCTACCTCGACGTCCTCGCCGACGCGCAGGCGCTGGGCTACGCGGAAGCCGACCCGACCGCGGACGTCGGCGGGCACGACGCCGCCGCCAAGTGCGCCATCATCGCCTCACTGGCCTTCGACACCGTCGTGCACGCCGACGACGTGTACCGCGAGGGCATCGAGCAGGTCACCGCCACCGACATCCGTACCGCCCAGGCGCTCGGCTACGTCATCAAGCTGATCGGCATCGCCAGCGAGGTCGATGACCAGATCGGGGTGCGGGTGCACCCCGCGTTCCTGCCCCGCACCCACCCGCTGGCCAGCGTGCGCGACGCGTTCAACGCCGTCTACGTCGAGGCGGAGGCGGCCGGCGAGCTGATGTTCTACGGCCGTGGCGCGGGGGCGCTGCCGACCGGCTCGGCGGTGGTCGGCGACGTCATCGACGTGGCCCGCAACCTGCTGCAGACCGCCCGGGGCGCCACCGAGACCGCCCACCGCGCCAAGCCGCTGCGTCCGATGGAGGAGTTGCGCACCCAGTACTACGTGCTGCTCGACGTCGACGACCAGCCCGGGGTGCTTGCCGAGGTGGCGCGCACCTTCGGGACCCACGAGGTGTCGATCGCGCAGGTGTGGCAGGAGGGCGCGGGCGACCACGCCCAGCTGGTGCTCATCACCCACCGCTCTCGGGAGGGCGCCCTGCGGGCGACCGCCGAGGCGTTGGCTGCCGCCCCCGGCGTGCGGCGGGTGGCCAGCGTCCTGCGGGTCGAGTCGGAGGTGTTCGAGACGTGAGTGCCGCCGAGTCGCTGCCGACCTCTGCCGCCCGGCGCGCTGGAGCTCCGGCCCCCACGGCCCCCGGCGGCCCGCACGTGTGGCGCGGGATCATCGAGGAGTACCGCGACCGGATGCCGGTCGATGCCGACACCCCGATCGTCACCCTGCGCGAAGGTGGCACGCCCCTGATCCACTCCGAGCACCTCTCGGCGCTGGTCGGCTGCGAGGTGCACCTGAAGTTCGACGGCGCCAACCCGACCGGATCCTTCAAGGACCGCGGGATGACCATGGCCATCTCCAAGGCCAAGGAGGCCGGCGCGCAGGCGGTGATCTGCGCCTCGACCGGCAACACCTCGGCGGCGGCGGCCGCGTATGCCGCCAAGGCGGGGATGACCGCCGGGGTGATCGTGCCCAAGGGCAAGATCGCGCTGGGCAAGCTCGCCCAGGCGCTGGTGCACGATGCCCGGGTGATCCAGATCGACGGCAACTTCGACCAGGCGCTGACCATCTGTCGCCAGCTCGCCGAGCAGTACCCGGTGGAGCTGGTCAACTCGGTCAACCCCTACCGCATCGACGGCCAGCGCACCGGGGCGTGGGAGATCGTGGATCAGCTCGGCCGCGCCCCCGACCTGCACGTCATGCCGGTGGGCA
>SLLJ01000259.1 GCA_007134165.1 Nitriliruptoraceae bacterium
CGTCGGCCGGTCGGGGTGGATCGCCGCAGCCCCGGTGACGGACCAGCAGGACCTGACGAGCACGACACCACCACGAGGGACGCGGCCGCCGGCCGCGCGATCCGAACCGACACCTGATACCGGTCACCATCGGCCGGTCACCATCGGGTTGGTCCGGGGGACGGATACGGGAAGCCCGCCCGAAACGCGGGTACCCCGGACCAAGGAGGCGCACTGATGGCGGGCAAGCCCACGAACTACCTCGCAGAGATCCGAGTCGTGGGGATCGGCGGTGGCGGGGTCAACGCCGTCAACCGCATGATCGACGCGGGCCTTCGTGGGGTGGAGTTCGTCGCGATCAACACCGACGCGCAGGCCCTGCTGATGTCGGATGCCGATGTCAAGCTCGACATCGGCCGTGATCTGACCCGGGGGTTGGGCGCTGGCGCCGACCCTGCGATCGGTGTGCAGGCCGCCGAGGATCACCGCGACGAGATCGTCGAGGTGCTGCGCGGCGCGGACATGGTGTTCGTCACCGCCGGGGAGGGGGGTGGGACGGGCACCGGGGCCGCCCCGGTGGTCGCCGAGATCGCCAAGGAGCTCGGGGCCCTGACGATCGGCGTGGTGACCCGCCCGTTCACCTTCGAGGGTCGGCGCCGCTCCCGGCAGGCCGACGAGGGCATTGTCAACCTCAAGGAGCAGGTCGACACGCTGATCATCATCCCCAACGACCGGCTGCTCGAGATCGCCGACGGTGAGACCTCGGTCGTGCAGGCCTTCGCACTCGCTGACGACGTGTTGCTGCAGGGCGTGCAGGGCATCACGGACCTGATCACCACCCCCGGACTGATCAACCTCGACTTCGCAGACGTGCGCACCGTCATGCGGGACGCCGGAGGCGCGCTGATGGGTATCGGGCGCGCCCGTGGCGATTCGCGGGCGCTGGAGGCCGCGCGGCTGGCCATCAGTTCGCCGCTGCTCGAGGCCTCGATCGATGGGGCACGCGGCGTGTTGCTGATGCTGGCCGGTGGCAGCGACCTCGGGCTGTTCGAGGTCAACGAGGCCGCCGACGTCATCACCCGTGCAGCCGACCCCGACGCCAACGTGATCTTCGGGGCGGTGATCGACGACTCGCTCGGCGACGAGGTCAAGGTCACCGTCATCGCCGCCGGCTTCGACAAGTTCGACGGTCACGTCGAGCAGTCCGGCGCCTTCGTGGCCACCGTCCCCCCGGTGCCTGAGGCCGAACGGCTGGATCCGCCGCCCCCGGCGGGGTCCGCCCCGACGCGGCGCCCGATCGTGAGCGACGACGACGAGGTCTTCCGGCCGCGCGCGGTGCCCGATCCTGTCGACGAGGACGACGACCTCGATGTTCCACCCTTCCTGCGGTGACGACCACGGAACTCGCCACGGTCTCGGGCCGACCGGTCCGAGCGGAGGTGGGCTGGTGATCAGTGCCGAACAGCTGGTCGAGAATCTCGCCGCGGTCCGCCACCGCGTCGACGAGGCGGCACGCTCGGCGGGCCGGCGGCCAGCAGACGTGCGCATCATCGGGGTGACCAAGACGCACGCTCCCGAGCTCGCCCGTGCCGCGGTCGTCGCCGGGCTGCCCGACCTGGCCGAGAACCGGGTCCAGGAGTGGCGGGCCAAGGCACCGCTCGTACCCGGCGCTCGCTGGCACCTGGTCGGCCAACTGCAGCGCAACAAGGTCCGCCACGTGGTCGGCCAGCACGTGCTCGTCCACACCGTGGATCGTCGCTCGTTGGTCGACGCCCTGTCACAGCGCGCACAGCTGCTCGGTGTGCTGCAGCGGGCGCTCGTGCAGGTCAACGTCGGCGACGATCCCGCCAAGGGTGGATGCGCGGTGAACGAAACCCTCGACCTCGTCGCCTACGCTCGCCATCGAGCCCACCTTGCCGTCGAGGGACTGATGACGATGCCACCGATGCCGCCGCCGGGACGCGACCCGGTGGTGGCGGCGCGACCGCACTTTGCAACCCTTCGTGGGCTACGCGACGAGGTCCAGTCGCGATTCCCGGAGGTCGTCCACCTGTCGATGGGCATGTCGGACGATCTGGAGGCCGCCGTGGAGCAGGGCGCGACCATGGTGCGCATCGGAACGGCACTGTTCGGCGCCCGAGGTCAGGGGCCGTGGTCGCCGAGTCAGGAGGAGCGATGAGCCGGGGGCTGTGGCACCGGACGCTGATCTACCTCGGACTGCGTGAGCAGGACGAGCAGGGCTACGACGAACTGCCCGAACGGTTCGTTCCCTCCGACGACAACGGCCACGAACCACCCCGCCCGACACCCGAACGCGAGGACGCCGAGGTGCGCCCGCTGCACCTGCGCGATGCTCATGTGCGACCGGTGGCCTCGGCGCCGGTGGCGCCGGTGGCGGTCGTCGAGGTCGCCGCGTTCGATGACGTCGAGGCGGTCGCGGCCCGTTTCCGCTCGGGTCAACCGGTCTTGTTCGACCTCGCCGAGGCCGACCGCAGCGACGCCCGACGCGTCGTGGACTTCGTGTCCGGACTGACCTACGCCCTGGACGGGTCGCTGACCAAGGTCGGAACCCGGGCCTTCTTGCTGGTCCCCGACGGGCTCGAACTCGCCGATGACGAACGCGGCCGGCTCAGCACGTTGGGCTACCGGCCTCCGGCAGGGAGCGGCGCGTGAGCCCCATCGGTGCCACTCTCGTCCTCCTGCTCGAGGTCTACTGGTTCGTCCTGCTGCTGCACGTGATCTTCTCGTGGGTGCCACGGCCGCCCGAGCCGCTGGTGCCCTTCGTGCTCGGTGTGCGCCGCCTGGTCGAGCCGGCGGTCGCCCCGGTGCGCAAGGTCCTCCCGCCGCTGCGGTTGGGCGGTATTGCGCTCGACCTGTCGATCATCGTGGTGTTCATCGGTGTGCGGATCCTGATCAACATCATCCGCGGCATCGGACTCTAAGTACGGTCCCGACCCGGGACCCCGACCGGAGGGAGCAGGCGTGACACTGACGCCAGAGCAGATCGTCGGGTACGACTTCCACCAGGCGCGGCGTGGCTACGCCGTCTCCGAGGTCGACGACCTGCTTGCCCGCCTTGCCCTGCAGGTCGAGGACGCCGATACGCAGATCGAGACCCTACGCCGTGACCTCGAGGACACCGAGCGGCGGTTGGCCGAGGTGCTCGGCAGTCTCGATGACGACCGTGCGGCGCTGGCCGCCGAGCGTGAGGCGTTCGAGCACGAGAGGCGCGAGGCGCGCAAGCCGCTCGAGGCCCAGCGCGCCGAGGCCGACGCCGAGTCGCAGCGCATCGTCGCGGAGACCGTCGAGCGCGTCGAGGTCTACCAGCGCCAGGCCGACGAGCAGTTGCGTACCCGGCGCGAGCAACTCGACGCCGAGGTGGCGGAGCGGCGGGCGGCGTCGTTGGCGGAGGCCGAGCAGTTGCGTGCGGCCACCCGGGCGGAGCTCCGGGCGGCGCAGGCCGAGTTGGCCGCTGAGCGTGAGCTCCTCGAGGCTGAGGTGGCGGAGCGGCGGGCGGTGTCGTCGGCCGATGCCGAGCAGTTGCTGGCGGCCACCCGGGCGGCGATCGAGGCGGAGCAGACCGAGGCGGCCGAGGCACTCGAGCAGTTGCGGGCCGAAGCCCGTGAGGTCTTCGAACAGCAGGCCGCGGTGGCGGCCGCGGAGCTCGCCTCCGTGGAGCAGGAGTGTAACGAGCAGCGCGCCCGCACCGAGGCGGAACTCACCGACTGGCGTGCGCGCACCGAGCAGGCGGTTCTGGAATGGCGGGAGCAGGCGCAGGACGACCTGATCGGGCTGCGCGACCGCACCCAGCAGGAAGTCCTTGCGCTGCGCGAGTCGGCGCAGCGCGAGGCTGACGAGCTGCGTGGTGCCGCGCAGCAGGAGGCCGAAGAGCAGCGTGAGGCCGCCCGGCTGGCGGCCGACGATCTGCTTGCCGACGCGCGGGTCCGCGCCCACGCCGAACTCGCCGACGTGCGAGAGCACCGGGCGGTGATCGAGGAGCGGGTGCGTGACCTGCGAGCCCTCGCGCGCCGCTACCGACGTGTGCTCACCCAGCAGTTGACCAGCTACCTCGACGAACTCGAAGCCATCGACGTCGACCGCCACCTACCGGAGCCCGGCCCTACCCTCGAACCGACCGCACCGCCCGCCGAAGACGGCTCCTCGCGGCTCACCGTCCGGGTCCGGGATGACCCGGGGGAGGCTGCGGGGGAGGCTGCAGACGACGCTACCGGGGAGGCTGCGGGGGAGACGGCGCAGGAGGCTGCGGGGGATGGGTGAGCGCGGTCGCCCGGGCCGCTGACGTGCGCGCCGCACGCTCCAACGGGTGATCGCGGTAGCCGTAGCGAGCGGCCAGCAGGACGTAGGCCGGCAGCATCAGCGGGCCGAGCCGCTCGGCCTGGCGTACGTGCATCGCCTCGTGGGCGAGCAGCGCTTCGGTCATCGCGGGACGTCGCGTGAGCACGACCTGTCCGATGGTGTTGGCCTCCGCCCCCACGCTGCGTAGTGCCAGCGCCGACACCCCACCGACGTCCTCGACCACGAAGCAGTGCCAGCGCTCCGACCACACCGCCGTCCGGCCCGACACCGCGGCCAGAAGCAGCCCGAAGGCGGTCAACGGCCCCGCCCAGGCGGCTACCAGCAGCCGGCCGCCCGGGGTGCTGGGCGGGGTGGGCAACCAGCCCGCCACCGCTGCCGCCAGCGCATCCTCGTTGCCGAGTAGTGGGACCTCGGCTCGGGCCGAGGCCGGGGGCAGCTCACCGCGGCTCACCGCCTGCGCCTCCCGGCGCTGGCGCCAGACGCCGATCATCGCCGCCAGGGCGGTGACCGCCATCAGCCCATGTGCCAGGCCCCGCACCCCTCGGCCCAGCGCCGCCAGTGCGCTGCGGCCCGGCCCGGCGCGGCTCACCTCGCCACCCGCAGCGCCAGCAGCGCGGTGCCGAGCTCGCCCAGTGGCACCGAAGTGCCGTCGGCGACCGGCTGGCGGTGCAGCGCGGTGGCCAGCACCTCACGGGCGATCAGCTCGTAGAGCCCCGCGGCGTCGAGTTCGGCGTCGAGTTCGACCGGCGTGACCGACACCACCAACTCGATGCGGTCGTCGAGCGCGAGCCCCGCAGCCTTGCGCAGGTCGTTGACCGCGCGAACCAGCTCGCGGGCCGCCCCCTCGACGGCCAGCTGACGGGTCACCTCGGTGTCGAGCGCGAACGCGGTGCTGCCCTCGGAGGCGAGCGCCCACCCGGTCCGCGGTGCGGTCACCACCTCGACCATGTCAGCGGTGATGACCGCCGGTTGACCGTCGAGGTCGAGTTCGGCCGCACCCTCGGCGTCGAGCGTGTCGGCAATCCGGCCGGCGTCGTCGGGCCCAAGTCCTCGGATCACGGCCCCGACCTGCGGGGCCTGCCGCTGGAACACCGGGCCGAGCTGCCGGAAGTTGGGTCTGAGCGTACGTTGCACGAGCTCGCCGGTACCGTCCGAGAGCTCGACCGCCTTGACGTTGAGCTCGTCGGCGACCTCGTCGAGCAGCCCGGCCAGCCCGGCCCGTTCGGCATCGGGGACCGTGACCAGCGCCCGAGCGAGCGGCTGGCGGACCCGCACCGCGCTGGTGGTGCGTGCCTGCCGACCGAGTTCCACGACCCGACGCGCGGTGGCCATGGCCGCCTGCAGGTCCGGATCGCGCCAGGCGTCCGGTGGGGTGGGGAAGTCGGTCAGGTGCACCGATGACGGCGCGTCGGGATCCTGGCTGACCACCAGATCCTGCCACAGGTGATCGGCCAGGAACGGCACGAACGGCGCCAGCAGCTGCGACAGGGTGGTCAGGCAGGTGTGCAGGGTGTGGTAGGCGGCGGCCTTGTCGGCCGGATCATCGCCGGCGGCCTTCCAGAACCTGCGTCGGTTGCGCCGCACGTACCAGTTGGACAGGTCGTCGACGAACCGTTCGAGGGCCCGGGTCGCGGTCGACACGTCGTAGCGGTCGAGCGCGGTGTCGACGGTGTCGGTGAGTGTGGCGAGCTCGGCGAGCACCCAACGGTCGCTGGCGGGGCGCTCGGCCACCGGCGGTGGCTCGGTGTCCAGCGCGAAGCCGTCGATCGCGGCATAGGTCACGAAGAACACGTGGGTGTTCCACACCGTGAGCAGGAAGCGACGCACGACCTCCTCGAGCAGGTTGTGGCTCACCCGACGGTTGACCCACGGGTTGCCCTCGGCGAACATCAGCCAGCGCAGGGCATCCGCGCCGTGGTGCTCGATCAGCTCCCACGGGTCGAGCACGTTGCCGGCGGACTTGGACATCTTGCGGCCGTCCTCGTCCACGATGTGCCCGAGGCAGGCACAGGTGGCATACGAGCTGTCCCCGAACAGCAGCGTGGACTCTGCCAGCAGCGAGTAGAACCACCCGCGGGTCTGGTCGATGGCCTCGCAGATGTAGTCCGCCGGGTAGTGGCGGGCGAACTCCTCGTGGCCGGTGTGCGGGTAGCCCCACTGCGCGAAGGGCATCCCCCCCGAGTCGAACCACGCGTCGGCGACCTCCGGCACGCGGTGGGCCACGCCTGCGCAGGCGGGGCAGGGCAGGGTGATCTCGTCGACGTACGGCCGGTGCGGGTCGAGCCCGGACAGGTCGCGGCCGGCCTTGGCGCCGAGCTCGGCGCGGCTTTCCACCACCTCGAGGTGGTCGCAGTCCTCGCAGCGCCAGAACGGCAGCGGGGTGCCCCAGTAGCGGTCGCGCGACAGCGCCCAGTCGACGTTGTTCTCCAGCCAGCGGCCGAAGCGGCCGTCACGGATGTGCTCGGGGTGCCAGTCGATGCCGGCGTTGTTGGCCAGCAGTTGCTCGCGGCGCGCGGTCGTGCGGATGTACCAGGAAGGCTTGGCCCAGTAGATCAGTGGCCGCTTGCAGCGCCAGCAGAACGGGTAGGTGTGGGTGTAGGTGCGCGCGGCGATGAGCAGGCCGCGTTCGTCGAGGTCGCGCACGATCGCGGGATCGGCGTCCTTGACGAACTGCCCGGTCCAGGGTCCCTGCGTGAACCGACCGGTGGCGTCGACCGGGTTGACCACCGGCAGCCCCTCGGCCCGACCCACCTCGAGGTCCTCAGCTCCGAAGGCCGGTGCGAGGTGCACGATGCCCGAGCCGTCGGTGGTGGTCACGAACCCGGCGGCCACGATCCGGTGCGCGCCGGCATCGCTCGCCATGGTCACGACGTCGAACGGCGCGCGGTAGCGGGCACCGATCAGTTCGTCGGGGTGCACCGTGCGCACCACCTCGGCGTCCTCACCCAGCACGTCGGTGCGCAGCTCGGCAGCGAGCACCAGCAGCTCGTCCTCGCGCCCGAAGCCCGAGGTACGCACGAGCACGTAGTCGAGCTCGGGTCCGACCGCGCAGGCGGTGTTGGACGGCAGCGTCCACGGGGTGGTGGTCCACACCGCCAGCGCCGCACCCGCCTCGCCGAGCGCGCCGTCGAGCAGGTGGAAGCGCACGTACACGCTGGGGTCGTCGACCTGCTGGTAGCCCAGCGACACCTCGGCGTCGGACAAGGCGGTCCCGCAGCGCCCGCAGTAGGGCGCGACGCGGTGGTCCTCGAAGATCAGGTCGCGCTCCCACAGCTCCTTGAGTGCCCACCAGAGGCTGTCGACGTACTCGGGCGCCATCGTCCAGTAGGCGTCGTCGGTGTCGATCCAGAAGCCGATGCGCTCCGTGAGCTCCTCGAATGCGCCGACGTAGCGTTGTACCGATTCGCGGCAGCGTTCGTTGAACGCTTCGATGCCGTAGGCCTCGATGTCGGCCTTGGCGTCAAGCCCGAGCTCCTTCTCCACTTCGAGTTCCACCGGCAGCCCGTGACAGTCCCAGCCGCCCTTGCGGCGCACCGACAGGCCCTTCATCGTGCGGTAGCGCGGGAAGATGTCCTTGAAGACCCGGGCTTCGACGTGGTGGGTGCCGGGCCGGCCGTTGGCGGTCGGTGGCCCTTCGTAGAAGCTCCACACCGGTGCGCCGGCACGCTGGTCGACGCTGGTGCGGAACACGTCGAGCTCACGCCAGCGCTCGAGCACCGCCTGCTCGAGGGCGGGGAGATCGGGGCGGGGGGCAACCGCCGGCCAGGCGCTCATGGGGCTCGCGTCCTTTCGTCGCCGTCCGTTCGGGACGGCCGGGGTCCGGGTCCCGAGGGACGACGCCCGGCTTCAGCCGCTGCCGTCGCCGCGTGGGGCGGTCGTCGGCAGGAGGCCGGCAGCGCACGCCGCGGTACCACCCTCGTTGGCCGCCGTGCTGCGCGGCCCGCTCGTTTGGTGCTCCGGCGGGTCGCCCCGTCCGGCCCGCGTGTCGTGTGGGTGACGTCCACCGTTACGCACCGCAGGCTCCGTGCGACCCGGCCGGGTCGGGGTGCGGGGCCCGCGGCTTGGCGGTGGCCGCTCGGCAGGTGATGGCGTGCGGCACCCTCCGCCGGCTTTCACCGTCCCGGCTCGCTGGTGGAGGGGTGCGTCCGCGCGTCGTGTCCGCGTCGTCGCGTTGGCCACGGAGTCTACGCCGCCGGCGCCGGTGGCGTGCACACCGTCTGAGCCTGCGGGCACGGCCCGGCCGGATGCCGGTGACTGCCGAGAGAGCAGCGTGGGCGAAATCGTCTGCTACCTTGCCGCGCCATGGCTGAATCCCCGGTGGTGCCCGACGATCAACTCGCCTCGATCCGCGAGGCGCTGCTTGAGGAGCGTGCCGGCCTGCTCGATCAGGTCGCCGACCTCGATGCGGAGGCGGATGTCAACTACTGGCGCGAGAGCGGTTTCGACGACGACCCGGCCGACGCCGGCTCGGCCAGCTTCGAGCGCGAGACGGCCCAGTCGCTGTCCAACCACGCCCGTCGCCTGCTCACGCAGATCGACGACGCGCTGCGCCGTATGGATGCGGGCACCTACGGACTGTGCGAGCGCTGCGGCACCCCGATCGAGGGCGCCCGGCTCGAGGCGCTGCCCTACGCGCTGCTGTGCCTGGACTGCAAGCGCCGCGACGAGACCGGACGCTGAGCGCGGTGGCCGAAGCCGCCGACGCCCACCCCACCACCCCACCCAGCATCCCCGGCGTCCGACGGTTGGGTCTTGGGGTCGCCGTCGTGGTGGTCCTGCTCGACCAGGCCACCAAGCAGTTGGTCGAGCGGGTCCTCGAGCGGGGGGAGTTCGTCCCCTGGCTCTCCGAACACATTGGCTGGCAGCTCGTCTACAACCCTCACGGGGCATTCGGGCTGCCGGCCCCCACCTGGCTGTTCTTCGTGGTCACCGTCGTGGTCGCGGTGGTGGTGCTGCGCACCCTGCCACGCAGCCCGAACCGGCTGACCGCCGTGGCCTACGGGCTGCTTCTGGCCGGGGCCTTGGGCAACGCGCTGGACCGGGCGCTTCGCCGGTCGGTCACGGGCGCCAACGAGGGTTGGTTCGCCGGTGACGTCGTCGACTTCGTGGCCTGGGGCCGTTTCCCCCGCTTCAACGTCGCCGACAGCGCGATCACCGTCGGGCTCGTGCTGCTGCTGTTCATGCTCCTGCTCGAGGAGCGCCGCCACCGCCTGCAGGCGGAGCCGCCGTCGGCCGGTCGGCCCGGCACGTGCGACGAGGCCGCTGCCGACGTCGCCGAGTCCGACGAGGCCGCCGCCGAAGTCGCCGAGTCCGACGAGGCCGCCGCCGACGTCGACGCGGAGGTTGGTGACGTCGACGAGGGTGGCACCTCGGCGCCACCGTGAGTTTCGTGGTCGGCCCGGGAGACGACGGCCGGCGCTTCGACGTGGTGGTGGCGGCGACGCTCGGGGTGTCGCGCTCGCGGGCGGCGGCGCTGCTCGACGCCGATCGGGTCCTGGTCGACGGCCGGCCTGCCGCGCGCGGGCACCGGGCATGGCACGGTCAGCGCGTCGAGGTCCGTGCCGACGAGTCGCAGGCAACCCCCGTGGCGGCACCGCCGCTGCCCCCGGTGCGGCTGCTGGACCCGGCGGTGCTGGTCGTGGCCAAGCCTCCCGGTCTGGTCGTGCATGCCGGCGCGGGCCACGACGGCGACACCCTGGTCGACGCGGTGCTCGCCGCCGGGATCGAGCTGGCCCCGGCCGCCGGCGCCCACCGCCCGGGGGTCGTGCACCGCCTCGACCGGGACACCTCGGGGCTGCTCGTCATGGCACGGACCGATGCCGCTCACGCCACCCTGGTCGATGCGCTGCGGCGGCGGGAGGTGACCCGTCACTACCTGACGCTGGTCGCCGGGGTGCCCCGGGACCCGCGCGGCCGCATCGAGGCGCCGGTCGGCCGTGATCCGCACCGGCGCACCCGCTTCGCGGTGGTCGCCGGGGCCAAGTCGGCCGTGACCCGCTACCGCGTGCTCGAAACGGCCGAGGTGCCGGGACACGATGCCCCGGTCGCGCTGCTGGCCTGCACGCTGGAGACCGGGCGGACCCACCAGATCCGGGTGCATCTGCACGCGCTCGGCCACCCGGTCCTCGGCGACCCAGCCTACGGGCCTCGCCCCCAGCTGGCCGCGGCGCTCGGGCTCGAGCGGCCGTTCCTGCACGCCGCTGAGCTGGCCTTCGATCATCCGACCACCGGGGCGCGCGTCACGCTGTACGAGCCGTTGCCCGAGGATCTTCGGGCAGCACTGGCCGGTCTCGGACTTCGGCCCGACGGCCTGGAAGACCGGCTCAGCGACCAGCGATCTGGTTGAACTGGTCAACCGTACGGGTGTGCTGATGCTCGCGATCGTGGGGGACCGCCAGGCCGAAGCCCTGCCCGAGCCGGCACCCGAGTTCGCGCAGCACCCGGTGCTGCGCGGCGGTCTCGATGCCCTCGGCGATGACTTCGAGGTCCCGCTCTCGGGCCAGCGCGAGCACCGCCTGCACCTGGTCGCGGCGCTGCAGGTCGTGCTCGACGTCGGCCACCAGGACCCGGTCGATCTTCAGCGCGTCCACCGGCAGGCTGCGCAGACGGGCCAGGTCCGTGAGGTCTGCGCCGACGTCGTCGACCGCGACCCGAGCCCCTCGCTGCCGCAGCGCGTCGAGAACCGGGACCAGTCGGGTCTGCCCGGCGAGCAGGCCCGGCTGACCGACCTCGACCTGGACCCGGATGGGAGCGATGCCCGCGACCTCGAGCGCCCAGTCGAACTCGGCGAGGTGGTCGGGGGCGAGCAGTTGGGAAGGGTTGGCGTTCACGGCCACGAGCAACTGGACTGGCCAGGCTGCGGCGGCCTGGAGGGCCTGGGTCACGACCTGTCGCCCGAGTTCGGCGAGCAGACCGACCTCCTCGGCGATGGGTACGAACACCGACGGGGGGACCACGCCGTGCTGCGGGTCGTGCCACCGAGCCAGCACCTCCGCGCCGATGTCCCTGCCGGTCGCCAGGTCCAGGATCGGTTGGAACGCCACGCTCAGTGCTTGGTCGGCCAGCGCGACCCGCAGGTCGTGCGCGAGCACGTGGCGTTGTCCGGCGGTGCCCACGAGTTCTGAGCGGAACCAGCGGTGGAGTCCCGCACCGCGGCGCTTGGCGTCGTACATCGCCAGGTCGGCCTGGCGCAGCAGCTGCTGGGGATCGTGGGTCTCGGCGTTGCTCGCGAGCCCGATGCTGGCGGAGATCTGCACCCGCTGGCCGTCGATGCGCACCGGTGCCTCGATGGCGGCGAGTACCCGCTGCGCCACCCGCTCGACCGTCTGACGATCATCGACCGGGTGCAGCAGCAGCGCGAACTCGTCACCGCCGAGCCGGGCGGCGAGGTCCCCGCTGCGCACCTCGCCGCCGAGCCGTCGGGCGACCTCGATGAGCAGGGTGTCGCCGGCGGCATGCCCCAACGTGTCGTTGACCGCCTTGAAGCCGTCGAGGTCGAGGAAGGCGACCACGGCCCGTCCTGGCTCGGCCTGGCGCAGCACCTCGTCGAGTTGGTGGATGAGCTGGTTGCGGTTGGGCAGACCGGTCAGCGCGTCGTGGGCGGCCTCGTGCTCGAAACGCCGGGCGAGCTCGCGGTGCCGCTCCTCCTCGCGGGCGAGCTGCTCGCGGCTGAGCACCTCGGCGGTGATGTCCTCGATGCTGCCGGTCAGTCCCGAGCACCCACCCTTGCCGTCGGACACCGGGACGAAGCGGGCACGAACCTCGCGCCGCTTGGCCAGGTCGAGCCGGGCGCGCACGTCGGCGTCGTCGGCGGGGCCCCCGTCGGCGGCGGTCTGGATCGCCGCGCGGACCCGGTCGCGGTCTTGGTCATGGAACCAGTCGGCCAGCGGCCGGCCGCGCAGGGTCTGCTCGGTGTCGGCGGCGAGGATCTCGACCAGCCGCTGGTTGGCGTAGGTCAGCACCCCAGCCAGGTCCAGGGCGGTGATCCCCACCGGTGAGGTCTCGGCCAGCGACCGGAACTGCTGCTCGCGTTCGGCCAGCGCCGCGGTCGCCTGCTCGACCCGGCGCAGCGCTCGAGCCCGCCCCGATCCCTGCGCCCACAGCGCCCAAGCGAGCAGCAGACTGATGGTCAGCCCGGCGGCCTGCAGCCAACGGACCGGAGTCGTGGTCAGCTGTGCGCCGAACGTCTCACTCGGCCGGAAGGTGAGCGTGAAGGTGCGGTCGGCCATCGTGACCAGGGTGGTGCGTTCACGGTCGGCGCGTAGCCCGACGTCACGCTGGTCGAGGTCTTGCACCTCCATGAGCTCGCGAGCGTCAGGCGGCTCACCGGGCCGCAGGTCGATCGCCTCGAGCCCGAGCGCGGTTCCCCGCAGAGGGCGCTCGAGCAGGACCCGCCGGTCGACGACCACGGCGATCCAGCGCTCGCGTGGCTCGGGGGCGCTGAGTGGGGCGATGAGCGCACGGTCGCCGAAGCCCCCGAACTCCGGGGTGTCGGCGAAGCTTGGCAGCCGCTGCGACGTGGAACGCTCGAGGGCCATCCCGAGGTCGGTGTCGGGCTGAACGACGTGGTCGTCGAGGTCGCCGCTGAGCCCGAAGGTCTCGGTGCTGCGCACCCGTGGCAGCTCGTTCGGCTCCGCCTCGATCAGCAGAACCAGCTGCGCGCCGGGCAGGGCGTTGCCCGCGGAGCTGCCCGTGGAGGCGCGGCGCACGAAGCTCGCGAGTTGGTCGCGGGAGGGCTCCCGGCCGTCGTAGAGCGCCTGCACCCCGGTGATCAGGACATTGAGGCTGGTCGCCGTGTTCACGACCGCCGCGGTGGTGCGGTCGCTGGTCTGCTCGAGCAACTCGTCGAGCGCAGCGTTGCCGGCCGCCTCGAAGCTGACCCCGATCAGTGCGGTCAACGACATGCCCACCACCACGACCAGGACCGCGGCCAGCGCCACCAGTCGTGGCACCGCGGTGCGCGGTGGATCGCTTCGGCGTGTGGTCAGGGAGCGTCCGATCCGGTGGGCCCGGCCAGGGCGCTGCACGTGCTCGGCGACGGGCGTCCATCCTGCGTTGCTGGGAGGATAGGCGCCGGCTCAGTGGTGCGGTCGGAGCTCACGTCGCCGGTGGTGGGATGCTAGGTTGCGCGCAAATCACGCGCGTGTCGTTCTTCCCCCGGCGCGCCGTCCCGGTCCCGACGCCTGCCCGCGCCGGGACCCCGACCCCTTGGGGAGGCATCCGGTGGCCAGCGCAGACTTCGTCCACCTGCACGTGCACACCGAGTACTCGATGCTCGACGGAGCCTCGCGCATCGACGACCTGCTCGACAAGATCGTCCGCGACGGACAACCCGCGGCGGCCATCACCGACCACGGGGTGCTGTTCGGGCTGGTCGAGTTCTACCGGGCGGCCACCGCCCGAGGGGTGCGCCCGATCCTGGGCTCCGAGCTGTACCAGGCCGTGGGCACCCGCCATGAGCAGCAGCTCGGCGGCGCCGACGGCAAGCAGCGCAACTACCACCTGACGGCGCTGGCCGCCGACGACACCGGCTACCGCAACCTCATCGAGCTGTCCACCCGCGCCTACCTCGAGGGCTACTGGTACAAGCCGCGCGTCGACCTCGAACTCCTCGCCCGCTACAGCCAGGGCATGATCGTGCTGTCGGGGTGCCTGGGGTCGCAGGTCAATCAGCGGCTGCTCGCCGACGATGTGGTCGGTGCTCGGCAGGTGCTCTCCGACTTCAAGGACATCTACACCGCCGAGCGCTTCTTCGTCGAACTGATGGACCACGGCATCCCCGAGCAGGCCCGCACCTGGCCCCAGCTGGAGAAACTGGCCCGTGAGCTCGGCCTGCGCACGGTCATCACCAACGACTCGCACTACACCGACCAGGCCGATGCGGAGGCCCACGACGCGCTGCTGTGCATCCAGACCGGCTCGCGCATCACCGACACCGACCGATTCCGTTTCACCGGACCCGACTACTTCGTGAAGACCGCCGCCGAGATGCGCCGACAGTTCGCCGCCTTCCCCGAGGCGCTCGACGCCACCCTCGACATCGCCGAGCGCTGCAGCGCCACCATCGAGTTCGGGCTCGACCTGCTGCCTGCCTTCCCGTGCCCCCCGGGGATGAGCGAGGCCGAGTTCCTCCGCGCCAAGGTTTGGCAGGGTGCGGCGCAGCGCTACGGCGATCCGGTGCCCACGGTCGTCGCCGAGCGGGTCGAGTACGAACTCGGGGTCATCGAGCAGATGGGCTTCCCCGCGTACTTCCTCATCGTCGCCGACCTGTGTGAGCACGCCCGCTCGGTCGGGATCCGGGTCGGTCCGGGCCGGGGGTCGGCCGGCGGGTCGGTGGTGGCCTACTGCACCGACATCACCCGGGTCGACCCGATCCGCCACGGGCTGATCTTCGAGCGCTTCCTCAACCCCGCCCGAGTGCAGATGCCCGACATCGACATCGACTTCGACGACCGCCGACGCGGCGAGATGATCCGCTACGCCGCCGACCGCTACGGCGAGGACCACGTCGCGCAGATCGTCACCTTCGGCACCATCAAGGCCAAGTCCGCGATCCGCGACGCGGCCCGGGTGCTCGACGAACCGTTCAAGGTCGGGGACGACCTCGCCAAGATGATGCCCCCGCCGGTGCAGGGCAAGGAGGCGCCGCTGGCCGAGGCCTACGACAAGTCCACCGAGCTGCGCGAGGCCCGGCAGGACCCGACCTACCGGCGGGTGCTCGAGGCCGCTGAGAAGCTCGAAGGCCTCAAGCGTCAGCACGGGATCCACGCTGCGGCCGTGATCATCGGTGCCAATCCGCTGACCGAGACCCTGCCCCTGCTGCGCACCGACAACGGCGAGGTCGTCACCCAGTACGAGATGGGAGCCGCCGAGGACCTCGGCCTGCTCAAAATGGACTTCCTGGGGCTGCGCAACCTGACGGTCATCTCGGATGCCGAACAGCACATCGCGGCCAACCTCGGGATCGACCTCGACCTCGATGACCCCGGGCTGCTCGGGCAGATGGACGATGCGCGCACCTACGAGATGCTGGCCACCGGGTTCACCCTGGGGGTGTTCCAGCTCGACTCCACCGGCATGCAGGCGCTGGTGCGCAAGCTCAAGCCGACGCGGTTCGAGGACATCTCTGCGCTGCTCGCGCTGTACCGGCCGGGGCCGCTGGGCATGGACATGCACCTGGCGTTCGCCAACCGCAAGAACGGACTCGAGGCGGTCAGCTTCGACCACCCGCACCTCGAACCGATCCTGGGCGAGACCTTCGGGGTCATCGTGTACCAGGAACAGGTCATGCGTATCGCCACGGACCTCGCGGGGTTCTCGATGGCGGAGGCCGACGCGCTGCGCAAGGCGGTGGGCAAGAAGAATCGCGACCTGATGGAGGCCCAGAAGGACAAGCTGATCTCCGGGGGCGTGGCCGCCGGCTACGACCGGGCGTTCATGACCAACCTGTGGGGCCTGATCGAGAAGTTCGCGGAGTACGGCTTCAACAAGTCGCACACCGTGGCCTACGGCGTGGTCAGCTACCAGACCGCCTACCTCAAGGCGCACTACCCGGTCGAGTACATGGCCGCGCTGCTCACCAGTGTCAAGAACCACAAGGACAACAAGCCGCTCTACCTCAACGAGTGCCGGCGGATGGGTATCCCGGTGCTGCCGCCGGACATCAACGAGTCCGGTGCGGATTTCACCCCCCGCGGCGAGGAGATCCTGTTCGGGCTGACGGCCGTGCGCGGGGTCGGCGAGGGCGTGGTCGAGCACATCGTGGCCGCACGCCGGTCCGAGGGTCGCTTCACCGACATCCGCGACTTCTGCGCCAAGGTCGACGCCAGCGTGCTCAACAAGCGCAGCCTCGAGAACCTCATCCTCGCCGGGGCCTTCGCGCCGCTCGGCCATCCGCGCAAGGCGCTGCTGGCCGTCTACGAACCCATCGTCGATGCAGCGCTGACCCGCAAACGTGCGGAGGCGGCGGGGCAGTTCTCCCTGTTCGACGGGCTGGAGAACGGCGGGCAGCCCGCGGTCGTCGACGACGGCGTCGGGGAGCTCGGCACCGACGAGTACACCAAGTCGCAACTGCTCAAGCACGAGCGCGAGATGCTGGGCCTTTACGTGTCGGACCATCCGTTGTTCGGGATCGAGCGCGTGCTCGAGGGCTACACCAGCACCACCTGCGCGGACCTGCGCGAGGGCAGCGACGGTGACTCCGTCACGGTCGCCGGTGTGCTCACCGGGCTCGGCAAGCGCTTCACCAAGAAGGGCGACACCTATCTGGTGGCCACCCTCGAGGACCTGTCCGGTGCGGTGGAGGTGGTGTTCTGGCCGGGGACCTACCGGGCGGCCTTCGAGGTGCTGGTCGAGGATGCGGTGCTGGTGGTCACCGGTCGGCTCGAGGTTCGCGACCAGTCAGTCAAGCTCACCGCCAACAAGGTCGCCGAGCCCGACCTGTCCGAGGCGCTCGGAGCTCCGGTCGTGATCCGCTTCGCCGCCGAGCAGTGCACCGCGCCAGCCGTCGCCCGCCTGCGTGAGGTCCTGGGCCACCATCCGGGTGCGGTGCCCGTGCAGTTGCAGGTGGCCACCGACCGGGGGACGACCCGGGTCTACGAGGTTGGAGCCGAGTTGCGGGTGCAGCGCCGCGCCGGACTGTTCGGCGAACTCAAGGCCGCCTTCGGCCCCGAGGTGGTCGACGACCGGCAGGGCGAGCGCAGCTTCGGTGACGAGGGGGGCGCCGAGTCCTCCCGGTGGCGTCGGGCCGGATGAGCCGCACGCGGCCGGCCAACGAGGCTGACGCGCATCGTCGGGAGCCGGACGGTTCGTGCTTCGTGCGCCCGGAAGCGGAAGCCCGCGGATCCAGACGCCAACCTCCGAGGGCGCACGGCGACGGGTGAGGATCTGCTGGTCGTCGGGCTGGCTGGTGAGATCGTGCGGTGGCAACCGCTGGTCATGTCCGGGCCGCGCTCGGTTGGGCTTCGACCCTGACCGGCTGCTCGACCACGTCCCGATCAGCCTGGTCGTCGAGGAGGATCGGGCGGCGTTCACCGGGCGGTTCGACCTCGAGGTCACCGACCGCAAGCGCGCCGCGCTCAACGGGATCGACACGGCGCTGCGCGATCCGCTGCCAACCTGCCCAACCGGCGGGGGTGCAACCGCACGTCGACAAGGCGTTCGGGACCGGCCCCACCGTCCGTCTGCGCATGGGCGTGCTGCGGCGCGACCTCGACGGCTCCAAGCCCCCAACGACGGCCACGGCCATGCGGCCGGGCCAGCTGCCGACAGCCCTCGTTCGTCGCCTGGCACGCAGCACCCGTGATGGAGACGTCGTCGGTCGGCTCGGTGGCGACGAGTTCGTCGTGGTGTGCATCGACACCGTCGAGTACGGGGCCCTCGAGCAGGCCCCCAGACGGGCCACTGGTACCGCACGCGAGCCGATCGTGGTCGACGGGGCGCGGTACCGTGCCAAGGCCGCCGGCCCCGGGGTGGTGAGGTGGGCCGAGGGTCAGGCGATCCCTTCCAGAGCCGGCCCGCACGGATCGGCGCCATCGCGTCGCTACCCTCACCCGCCCCTGCATCGTCGTGTCCAAGGCCATCGAATGCCCCGACTGACCGTGCTCGACCTGCGCGGGGACCGGTCGGATCCCCGCGACCGGATGCCCCGTCCCCGCGTCGATCTCGCGGCCGCCCGTGAGGGTGTGGAGGCGAGCCTGGCGGCGGTGCGTGACGGGGGCGACGACGCGTTGCGGCAGCTCACCGCCCGCTTCGACGGGGTCGAACTTGGTGAGCACGACGGCCTGGTGGTGCCTGAGGAGGTCCTCGACGAGTCGCTGGCCCGACTCGCGCCAGAGCTGCGTGCTGCGCTCGAACGGGCGGCCGACCAGGTGCGCTGGTTCCACGAACGTGCCCGCCCGCAGGACTGGGAGGACGAGCGCGACGGGGCGCGCATGGGGGTGTGGCACCGCCCCGTCCAGCGCGCCGGGGTGTACGTGCCCGGCGGCAAGGCGGTGTACCCCTCGACCGTGGTCATGACCGCGGTGCCCGCCCAGGTCGCTGGCGTCGAGCAGTTGGTGCTGTGCACCCCACCGACCGGGACCGGGTTCGACGGTGCGCCCGACGGCTGGCCCAACCGCACGATCCTGGCCGCCGCCCGGCTGCTCGGCGTCGACCGGGTCGTACGCGTCGGGGGGGCGCAGGCGGTGGCCGCGATGGCCTACGGGACCGCCAGCGTGCCGGCCTGCGACCTGGTCGTGGGCCCCGGCAACCTCTACGTGTCACTGGCCAAGCAGCAGCTGGCCGCCGAGGGGCGCATCGGCACCGACGGCTACGCCGGCCCGACCGAGGTGGCGGTGGTCGCCGACGACACCGCTGATCCGCGCGTGGTCGCGGCGGATCTGGTCGCCCAGGCCGAGCACGACGAGTTGGCCACCGCCCTGCTGATCACCCCCGATGCCGAACTGGCGGCTGCGGTCGAGGTCGCGCTCGAGACCGAGGTCGCCGCCACTCGCCACCGCGCCCGGGTCGAGGCCTCGCTGCAGGGGCAGGGCACCGTGGCGCTGGTCGACGACCTCGACCACGCGGTCGAGGTCGCCGAAGCCTTCGCCGCCGAGCACCTCGAGGTCCACACTCGGCAGGCGCGTGCCGTGGCCGAGCGGATCCGCTATGCCGGTACAACCTTCATCGGGCAGCCGACCCCGGTCAGCCTCGGCGACTATGCCGCCGGTCCCAATCACACGCTGCCGACCTCCGGGACGGCACGGTTCGCCGGCGGACTGACCACCTCGTCGTTCCTGGTCCCGGTCAACTTCGTCGAGTACGACGACGCCGCCTTGCGCGACCTGGCGGACAGCGTGCACGTCCTGGCCACTTCCGAGGATCTGCCGGCGCACTGGCGGGCGGTCGAGGTCCGGCTCGAGCGCGGCCGGTGAGCGCCTCGTCCTCCAGCGCTGACCGGGTCCCGGTCCGTGACGACCTCACGCAGGTCACGCCCTACGGCGCCCCGCAGCTGCAGGTCCCGGTCCGGCTCAACACCAACGAGACGGCCGAGCCGCCTCCACCCGGCTTCCTCGAAGCGGTGGCCGAGCGCATCACCGGGCTCGGTCTCAACCGCTACCCCGACCGCGAGCACCGCGCGCTGCGTGATGCGCTGGCGGCCCGGTCCGGACGCTGCCGCGCCGAAGTGTGGGCGGCCAACGGCTCCAACGAGATCTTGCTGCAGTTGCTGCAGGCCTACGGTGGCCCGGGCCGTACCGCGCTGACCGTACGCCCCGGATACTCGATGTACCCGGAGCTTGCCCGCACCACGCTCACCCCGCTGGTCGAGGTCGACCTCGACCAGCAGCTGCGGCTCACCCCGGCGCGGGCCGCGGCCGCCGTCGCCGAGCACGATCCGGACCTGGTGGTGCTGCCCTCACCCAACAACCCGGCCGGCACGCTGGTGTCGCACGAGGCGATCCGTGCGCTGCATGCCGGCTCGCGCGCGTTGGTCGTGGTCGACGAGGCCTACATCGAGTTCGCCGGGGCACACGCCACGGTCGCCGGGCTGCTGGACGAACTGCCCCGTCTGGTCGTGGTGCGCACCTTCTCCAAGGCATTCCGGCTCGCGGGACTCCGGCTGGGCTACCTGCTGGCCGCCCCGTGGGTGGTCGATGACGTGCAGCGAGTGCGCCTGCCTTACCATCTCGACGCGCTGACCCAGGTCGCCGGGCAGATCGCCCTCGAGCAGGAGGAGGCGTTCCTCGAGCACCGGGTGCGGGTCGTGGCCGAACGCGACCGGGTGGCCGCCGCGCTGCGCACCCATGTGGGCGTCGAAGTGTTCGACTCCGCCGCCAACTTCTTGCTGGTGCGCACCGCGGTGCCCGGGGTGTTCCAGCGCCTGCTGGACCACGGGGTGCTGGTGCGCGACTTCTCCACCCGACCGCGGCTGCACGGCTGTCTACGGGTCACCATCGGCACCGCCGCGGAGAATGACACCCTGCTGACCGCCCTCGCCCAGGTGCTGGCCAGCCCCGATGCAGCAGACGGCCCCGATGCAGCAGACGGCCCCGATGCAGCAGA
>SLLJ01000268.1 GCA_007134165.1 Nitriliruptoraceae bacterium
CCGCTGCCGGCGTCCATGCCCCTGGCCGCCCGGCTGCGGCCGCGCACCCTCGAGGAGTACGTCGGGCAGGGCCATGCGCTGGGTCCGGGCACGCCCCTGCGGGCCATGCTCGACCGCGGCGAGGTGCGCTCGCTGGTGCTGTGGGGGCCACCGGGAGTTGGCAAGACCTCGTTGGCGGCGGTGATCGCCGGGCACGTCGAGGCAGCATGGACCGAGCTCTCGGCGGTCACCGCCGGCGTCAAGGACGTGCGCCGGATCATCGAGGAGGGCCGCAGCCGGCTCAGTCTGCGGGAACGGCGCACGGTGCTGTTCATCGACGAGTTGCACCGTTTCACCACCAGCCAGCAGGACGCGCTGCTGCCCGGCGTGGAGGCCGGATGGGTCACGCTGATCGGCGCGACCACCGAGAACCCCTACTTCGAGTTGAATGCGCCGCTGCTCTCACGCTGCCAGCTGATCCGGCTCGAACCACTCGACGACGACGACGTGCGTGCGCTGCTCACCCGGGCCTGCCAGGATCCCGACCGCGGCTTCGGGGGGCGGCTGCACCTCGAGGTCGAGGCAGTCGCGCACCTGGTGGCCATCGGCGACGGCGACGCCCGGGCGGCGCTCAGCGCCCTGGAGGTCGCCGCCACCGCGGCCGGGCTCACCCGACCTGGCGCCGAAGGCCCCGGCGTCACCCTCGGCGTCACCGACGTCGCCCAGTCGGTCCGCCGCTACCGCTACGACAAGCATGCCGATGGCCACTACGACCAGGTCAGCGCGTTCATCAAGTCGCTGCGTGGCTCCGACCCTGATGCGGCGGTGTACTGGCTGCTACGGATGCTCGAGTCGGGCGAGGACCCGCGCTTCCTTGCCCGGCGGATGGTGATCTTTGCCTCCGAGGATGTCGGGCTCGCTGACCGCCAGGCGCTGGGCTTGGCGGTGGCGGCCTTCGATGCGCTCGACCGGGTCGGGCTGCCCGAGGCGCGCTACGCGTTGACTCATGCGGCGATCGCGCTGTCGGTCGCGCCCAAGTCCAACGCGGTCGCCCGGGCGCTGGCCGACGGGCTGCGCACGGTGCGCTCAGCGGGCAACCTCGACGTCCCGGTGCACCTGCGTGACGGTCACTACCAAGGCGCCCAGAAGCTCGGCCACGGGGTGGACTACGCCTACCCCCACGACCGCACGTCGGGGTTCGTTCCCGAACAGTCCCACCTGCCCGACGAGCTCGACGGCACCGTGCTCTACGAGCCCTCCCGGCACGGCCACGAGGCGCCGGTCGCTGACCGTCTGGACGGCCTGCGTCAGCAGACGCGCAAGGCGCGCGGGTCGCGGGGCACCGGGGGGCGCGGCTGAGCGGATCGCCGCTGCGCGCATTGCATGACCTGCCCGATGATGAGGCCTCGGGTGGGCGGCCATTTGGGCGATTTGTGCTATCAAGCGCACGAAACTCGTCTCCGACCCCCCGAATGCCCACCAAGAGCCCCCGAGTACCCACCTAGAGTTGTCGGTTACCCACCTAGTGCGGGTAAAATGCGCACTCGGGGGCGATCATCAACTCGAGGTAGGGGAGAGCGATTTCGGTGGCGACCATCGTTGGTGAGCTCTCCGACCGCTTCGCCTCGGTCTCGAACGAGGTGCGCGGGGTGGTCGCGCACGACGGCACCCTGATCGCCGCCAGCCCCTCCTGGACCCGGGTACTCGGCTGGCCGCTCGGGCACCTCGTCAACCATCCGCTCACCGCGGTGGTCCACCCCAAAGACTTCACGCGCCTCGAGACCCTGATTGCCCACACCGTTGGCGTTGGGTCCGTGGACGGGGTCGATCTGCGGGTGCGGCACGCCGCCGGTGGTCACCGTTGGCTGCGCTGCGCGGCGGTCGCGGCCCCCGAACAGGCGGTGGTGTACCTCACCGCAATCGACGTCACCCGCCACCATCAGGACCGCGCGGTTCGGGAACTGATCGAGCAGCAGGCCGAGATCGGTACCTGGGAGCTGGACCTCGGCACCGGTCGCATGGTGTGGTCGGCGACGACCTACCGGCTGCACGGGACCGATCCGGCACACACGTCGGCGTCGGTGGCCGAAGGACTGGTGCGCTACCCGCCGACGGCACGGGCGGTGATCGAATCTGCCTTCGAGCGGCTGGTCGAGCACGCTGAGCCCTACGATGTCGAGTTGCCCTTCCACCCCGACGGGGGCGGGGAGATCACGGTCCGCACCTGTGGGCGGGCGGTGGTGCGCAGCGGGGTCGTGGTGCGGGTCTTCGGCACCATCCAGAACGTCTCCGCCCTGGTCGATCGCGAGCGCTACGAGCGACAGCTGGAGCAGGCCACCGCCCGGCTCGAGCAGTCGCAGCGCCTCGCACAGCTCGGGAACTGGGAGTTCGACCTGGCCACCGAGGCGCTGAACTGCTCGCGGGTGGTGTTCGAGATCTTCGGCGTTGATCCGGACCGGTTCGTCCCGACGCGGGATGCGTTCATGGCTGCGGTTCGCGCCGAGGACCGGGAGATGCTCAAGTCTGCGGGTGTCGATTCGTTGCGTACGGGTGAGCACACGGTCGACTACCGCATCGTTCGCCCCGACGGACAGGAGCGCAACCTGCACCAGGTCGGTCGTACCGTGTGCGACGCGCAGGGCCAGCCGGTGCAGTTGGTGGGCACGGTGCAGGACGTCACGGAGCTGAGCCGGGCCGAGCAGGCGCTGATCGACACTCAGGAGCTGCTCCAGCGGGTACTGGCAGCCACACGGGACGGGTGGTGGGACCTCGACCTTGTCACCGGCAGCGCCTACTACTCCGATCGCTGGTACGAACTGTGTGGCTACACCCGCGATCAGCTGCCTGACGAGGTGGACCTGTGGCGCCGACTGACCCACCCTGATGACCTGCCACGCTTCGAGACCGACCTCGCGGAGGTGTTCACGCGCCGCGAGCGCACCTTCGCCCTGCCGTCCGCGGGGCTGCATCGAGCTGGACACCGGGTGCCGATGGTGGTCCGCGGACTGGTCGACTACGACGACGACGGGCAGCCGGCGCGCATCAGCGGCGCCACCGAGGACGTCAGCGAGGCCCGTCAGGCCGAGATCGCCAAGCACGACTTCATCTCCACCGTCAGCCATGAGCTGCGCACCCCGCTGACCTCGGTTGGTGGGGCGCTGGAGTTGCTGGCTGGCGGTCGGGTCGGGACGCTGAGCACACAGGCCACGCAGCTGGTCGAGATCGCCCGGCGCAACGCCTGCAGGATGCGCCTGCTCATCGACGACCTGCTCGACATCGAGCGGCTGATGAGCGATCGGCAGCCGCTCGCACTCGCGCAGCAGCCGCTGCACCCCCTGCTCGAGCGGGCGGTCCAGGACAACGCCCCCTTCGCGACACAGTACGACGTGCGTTTCGTGCACCAGCATTCCGGCCCGGAGGTGATCGTCGAGGCGGATGCCCAACGCCTGCAGCAGGTGCTCGTCAACTACCTCGCCAATGCGGCCACCTTCGCGCCAGCCGGTAGCAACGTCATCGTGGGCGCACGTCGGTCGCCGGATCGTGACGGTCAGGTCCGTGTCGAGGTGGTGGACAGCGGACCGGGGCTGCCCGCGGACCTCGCGAACAGCGTCTTCGACCGCTTCGTGTGGGCGGATTCGGAGGACCGACGAATCCGGGGCGGCACCGGGCTGGGGCTGGCGATCGCCCGGGAGATCATCGAGCGGCACGGGGGACGGGTCGGGGTCGTTTCGCGGCCGGGCCGCACCTGTTTCTGGTTCGACCTGCCGATCGTCGCCAGGGCTGCAGCGAGCGCCGGAGCCGACCCCGGAGTCGACCCCGCTACCGACCCGGGAGCCGACCCCGCTACCGACCCGGGAGCCGACCCGGGAGCCGACCCCGCTACCGACCCGGGAGCCGACCCGGGAGCCGACCCCGCTACCGACCACGAAACTGACCCCGTGGCCCACCCAGAGGCCGACCCCGGGACCGACCCCGGGGACTGAACCTGCTGCAGGGGACTATCCTCGCCTCGACCCGCGCCGCGAGCCCGGGAATCTCGACGACCCCGGCAGAAGGGCGAGACGACGTGACCGTCAGGGACTGGGCCATTCTCACGGCCGCGCTGTTCTGGGGGGTGCTGGTGGTCGCGTTGGTCGTCCTGGTCGCCCGCACCGTCAAGGTGCTCGACCAGACCGTGGACACGATCCGCGGCGTCACCGACGAGACGCTGCCGATCCTGCGCAACGCCAACGAGACCGTCGCCGGCGTCAACGTCGAGCTTGCGCGCATCGACACCATCGTCGCCGGCGTGCAGTCGATCACCGCCACCACCGACCAGATCGTTGGCGTGGTCCACGCCACGGTTTCGAACCCGCTGATCAAGGCGGCCGCCTTCGCGGCCGGGGCCGCCCGTGCCGGCCGGCAGTTCCGGGGCTGATCCGCGTGCGCCACGACGAGAGGACGATCACGTGAAGCGTGTCTTCACCCTCGCACTGGGGCTCGGCGCCGGACTGGTGATCGGCGCCTACGTCGTGCGCCGGCTCGACGACGCCTCCCGGGCGATGGCGCCGACCTCGCTGGCCGGGCAGGCTGGTCGGGCCGCCGGCAACCTCGCCGAGCAGGCACGGGCCGCCCTCGAGCAGGGCCGCCTCGCCGCCGCCGACCGTGAGGGTGAGCTGCGCGGACAGTACGAGGTCCCTCGGGTGCGCGACGCCCTGCACGGCAGCGACCGACCCGCCCCTTCCTGACCGACCACCGCGAGGATCCGACGTGGACTCCCTGACGATCCGCGAGACCTTCCTGCGCTTCTACGAGCAGCGTGGTGCGCGGCGCTACGACTCCGCGCCGCTGATCCCCAACGACCCGTCGCTGCTGCTGACCATTGCCGGCATGCTGCCGTTCAAGCCCTACTTCATGGGGGACGCCACCCCGCCCTCGCCGCGGGCGGTCAGCTACCAGAAGTGCGTGCGCACCAACGACATCGAGAACGTCGGGCACACCACCCGCCACCTGTCGTTCTTCGAGATGCTCGGCAATTTCTCCTTCGGCGACTACTTCAAGCGCGAGGCGATCCGCTGGTCGTGGGAGCTGTCGGTCGAGCACTACCACCTCGAGCCCGAACGCATCTGGGTCACCATCTACGAGGACGACGACGAGGCCGAGCAGCTCTGGCTCGAAGAGACCGACGTCCCCGCCGAGCGCATCCAGCGGCTCGGGGCCGACGACAACTACTGGTGGACCCATGCCGCCGGGCCGGGGGGGCCCAACACCGAGCTGTACTACGACCGCGGCCCGGCCTACGGCCAGCCAGGCGGGCCGATTGTGGATGACGAGCGCTACCTCGAGTACTACAACCTGGTGTTCATGCAGCACGAGCTCGACGACGACGGGCGCATCCTCGGCGACCTGCCGGCCCAGAACGTCGACACCGGGCTGGGGCTCGAGCGCATGGCGGTGCTGCTGCAGGGCGTGGACAACGTGTTCCAGACCGACCTGTTCGACCCGCTGCTCGACCGGGCGGTGGCGCTGACCGGCGCGGTCTACGGCGACGGCGGCGACACCGACGTCTCCCTGCGCGTGATCGCCGAGCACGCCCGTACCTCGGCGTTCCTGATCGGTGACGGGGTGCTGCCCGCCAAGGAGGGCCGCGGCTACGTGCTGCGCCGGCTGCTGCGCCGCGCGGTGCGCCACGGCCAGCTCGCCGGTGCGGACGTCAGCGGCGGGCAGCCGCTGATCGTGCCCATGATCGAGCAGGTCATCGCCACCCATGCGCCGGGCTACCCCGACCTCGAACGTCAGCGCGAGCTGATCACGCGGGTCGCCGCCGCCGAGGAGCGCGACTTCGCCGCCCGGCTGCGCCAGGGTCTCGAGCGCGTGGACCAGGCGATCGCAACGGTGCGTGCCGACGACGAGGTCGGCCGCTTCCCCGGCGACGTCGCGTTCGAACTGCATGACACCTATGGCTTCCCGATCGACCTCACCGCCGAGATTGCGCACGACGCCGGTCTGCCGCTCGACCGCGACACCTTCGACGCGCGCATGCAGCAGCAGCGTGAGCGGGCCCGGGCCGCGGCCAAGAAGGGCGGTGGCGGCGTGGGGATCGACACCTA
>SLLJ01000166.1 GCA_007134165.1 Nitriliruptoraceae bacterium
CGTGCGGGGTAGCGTGGTGCCGCGCACGGCGGCCGACGATTCGGACATCGGCGCGGGGGCGGGAGCCGGGGCGGCCGGGGCGGGCTCGGGGTGAGCGACGGCTGACGCGGTGACCGGAGAGGTGACCGGCCGGGCGGCACTCGGCGGCGGCAGCGGCGCCGGCGTGGACGAGGGCGGCGGGGCCAGGTTCAGCGCCGCAACCTCGACCAGACGTTGACGCTGGGCCGGGTCACCGAGCTGACCGGCGAGGCGCCCGAGTCCGTCAGGGTCCAGAGCGAGCAGCGTGCGGGCAACGTCGCCGGCCTCCTCGGCGGCGACCGCGCCGCCGGAGCGCTGGGCGATGCGCTGGGCCGCGCCCGGCGCGCCCTGCTCGACCAGGCCCTGGACCAGCGCGCGACGCTCGACGTCCGACAGTCGGCTCACGGCCCGGGCCGCCTCCGAGGCTGCTCGGGCCCGGTCCACCGGCCGCTGCGCCCCCCACGCGCGACCGAGCAGTCCGGCGACGGTCTCGAGCTGGTCGGCTGCCATCGGGCTTCCGATCGGTGGGCCGCGCGGCGTGGCCGGGTGGGCTCAGTCCTCGCGGCGATCGGAGGCGTCGGCCTCGCCGGCCAGCTCGGCGTCGGCGGGATCACCGAGCCGGGAGAGGATGCCGCGCAGGTCGATGCCGGTCAGGTCCGAGCCGATCTGGATGCCCTGCTCGACGTTGCTCGACACCGTCTTGGCCAACGAGGACGCACCGTCGGTGGAGATCACCGTCATGCGCTCGACCGCGCTGATCGGCTCGCTGGCGGCGCTGACCAGATCCGGCAGGATCCCGGCGATGAGGTCGAGCGTGGCCGCGTCACCGTAGAGGCGGAACGCCTCGGCGTTCTTGGTCCGGGCCTCGGCCTCGGCCTCACCACGGGCACGGATGGCCTCACCCTCCGCACGGCCCTCGAGTTCGACCGCCTCAGCCATGCGTGCCCGGCGGGCCTTCTCCGCATCCGCCTCGAAGATCGCGGCGTTCTTGGCCGCCTCGGCCTGCTGCTCGATGCGGTAGCGCTCGGCGTCGGCGGGCTTGCGGACCTCGGCGTCGAGCTGGCGGTCACGCAGGGCCGCCTCACGCTCGGCGACCAGCTCCTGCTCCTGGATGACCTCGCGGTTACGGGCCGCCTCGCGCAGCGGGCCGGCGGCGGCCGCCTGGGCCTGCGCCTCGTCGGTCTCGGCCTTGATCTCGGCCTGCTTGAGCTCGAGCTGGCGGTTCTGGACCGCGATGGCCTCCTCGGCCCGCAGCCGCTCTTCCTCGGCGGCCTGGCCGGCGCGGGCCTCAGCGATCTTGGCGTCCTGCTCGACCCGGGCGGCCTCGGGACGGCCGAGGTCGTTGAGGTAGGTGCCCTCGGCCTGGATGTCCTGGAGTTGGAAGGTATCGAGCGTCAGGCCCTGGTTGGTCAGGGAGGTCTCGGCCTCCTCGGCGACGGCCGAGGCGAACCTGGCCCGATCCTTGATGATCTCCTCGATCGTCAGCCGGCCGACGATCGCCCGCAGGCTGCCGGCGAGCACCTCGGTGGTGAAGGTGTCGACCTCCTTCTGCTGGGACAGGAAGCGTTGCGCGGCCGCGCGGATGGCGTCCTCGTTGCCACCGACCTTGACCACCGCCACCCCGTCGAGGTCGGTCTTGATGCCTTGGCTGGAGACCGCGCCGCGGATGCTGACCGAGATCCTGCGGCTGGAGAGGTCCATGACGTGCAGCCGCTGCACGAAGGGCACCACGAACACGCTGGCGCCCATCACGACCTTCTGACCGCTCATGTCGTGCGAGACGTCACCGGTCTCGGGGTTGCGCACCGGCGCGCCCTTGCGTCCGGTGATGATGAACGCCTCGTTGGGCCCGGCGACCTTGATCCGCGAGACCACCATGAAACCCACGAGCAGCAGCAGGATCACCGCGCCGATGATCCCGGTCACCAGCGGGGACACGAGCAGGAAGTCCAGCATCACCGCTCCGAGCAGTCGTTGGGCCTGGCTTGATGGTCAACCGTCTGCCATGTTCGTCGCACCGGCGTCGGTCGGGTCGGGCACGGGCGTGACGAGCACGGCGGAGGCCGACAACACGGCCCTGACCCGCACCCGCGCGCCAATTGGCAGCGCCCGGTCCGAGCGGGCGTTGTACTTGCGCTGCTCGCCGTGGTGCCGGATGGTCACCTCACCGTAGCCGTCGGCGGGGATCGGGGTGATCACGATCGCTGCGGTGCCCTCCAGGCCCTGGGTGGTGACGGTCTCGTCGGTGGGCATGTCCATCAGGGTGCGCATCATCACCAGCGCGATGGCCCCGATCACGCCGCCGCTGGCCACCCCACCGAGGGCACCGATGGTCGCGTTCCCGCCGGTGGAGAACATGATCAGTGCCGCGCCGAACCCGAAGGCGGCCAGGAACGAGCCGAGCACCGGCGCGGAGAACACCCCGCCGCCGACGTCGACGTCGAACAGGCCGAACAGCCCGTCGAGTACGCCGCCCACGACCAATGACAGCACGATGATCGCGAGCCCGACAGCTCCGATCACGAGGAACGCTGTCATCGCATCGCCACCCAGCAGCTCCTGGATCATGCCCTCACTGTACTGCGGCAGAGCAGGGGCCGGCGGGTCACGAGGTCACCGCGGTCGTGCCGGTGACCGGCGGCAGGTCAGGGCTCGCGCGGAGTGCGCCACATGCACCACAACCTTGGACCGGCGGGCAGCCGCAGCTCGCGGACGACCTCGAACCCGTGGCGCTGGTAGTAGGGGACCAGCTCAGGCTTGGAGGCCTCGAGGTAGGCCGGCTGCCGGTCGCGGTCGCAGCGCTCGAGGACCGGGGTCAGCACCGCCGAGGCCAGCCCCTGCCCCTGGTGGTCGGGGTCGGTGCCGAGGTAGGCGAGGTACCAGTGCGGCTGCTCGGGACGGTGACGCTGCACGTGCAGGAGACCGGCGAGGACCAGGGGCAGGCGCCCCCGGTACACGCGGGCCAGCCGGGGCAGCAACCGGACGAGGTCGGCGGGACGCACCTGGCCGTCCTGCGGGGGCGCCCACAGGGTGGCGCTGAGCCGCCGGGCGTCGGCGTAGACGTTGCCCTTGGGCACGTACAGCTCGAGGATCGCGGCGAAGGATCGGGCGCTCGCCACCGGGCGACGCGCCGGGTCCGGGATCCCCCAGGCGACGACCGGGTCGTCGTGGAAGGCCCGGGCGAGCAGGTCGGCCACCGGTGGGGCGTCGTCGGGGGAGATCACCCCTACGTGGTGGGCGGGACGGGTCGTGGTGGTGGGGGCGGTCATGGCCGTTCCTTGGCTCCGGCGTCCGGGGCGACCCGTCGCGTTCCTTTACGTTACGTTATGCAACGTAACTGGTGCAGCGGGTGCGGTCAAGGCCCCCGGCCCGGATGACGACCAACGACCCTACGAACCGGGACCATCGACCCTGACGCCGGTCAGCAGGCGGCAGACCAGCTCGACGACGCGCTCGACGCGCTGCGCGAGGGGCTCGTCGCGCACCCCGGCCGGACGCAGCGCCTGGTAGATCATGCCGCCACCGACCAGGTCGGTCAGCAGGTCGATGTCGAGGTCGGCGGCGAGCTCCCCCCGGAGCTGGGCACGCTCGAGCATCTCCCCGAACGCCGCCCGTCGCGCCGCGACCGCCTTGCGCCAGTACACCTGCGCGAACGGCGAACCCTCGGCGTTGGACACCAGCAGCACCGCCAGGAACTGCAGCAGCAGCGGCTCCCCCAGCTCCGCGGCCCGCGGCAGCAGCTCCGCGCGCAGGTCACCACGCAGCGATCCCGTGTCCGGCGCCGGAGACGGCTGGCGCACCGCATCCACCGACGCCGCCACCAGCGCCTCCTTGGACGCATACCGCCGGTACACCGTGGGCCGGCCCACCTCGGCCCGGGCCGCCACGTCGGTCATCGTCAACCGCTCGTAGCCCACCTCGACCAGCAGCTCCCGCGTCGCCGCCAGGATCGCGGCATCCACCTGCTCGTCACGGGGCCGACCCGGCGGGCGCGACGGCCCCGACGAGCGGGGTTGGCTGGTCACGGGCATCTCCTCGCTGCCACGCCCGCCGACGTCGCCGGCCGACGGGACTCCTCGATACGTGACACAGCGTAACGTATCGAGGTGGCGTCACGGGGGCGTGGGCGTCGCCCGGCGCCGGCGGGTGGCCAGCCAGACCAGCGACCCGACCGCGAGCAGGACGAGCCCGCCGACCACGGCCACGCCCGGCAGGGTGAAGGCCAGCAGCACGCACAGCACCACCCCGAGCCCGGCCAGCCAGCGCGGCCAGCGCCGCTCCGAGGCGGTCAGGCGCCAGGCCGAGGCGTTGGCCAGCGCGTAGTAGGTCAGCACCGCGAACGAGGAGAACCCGATCGCGCCGCGCAGGTCCGCCACGAGCACGATGCCCGCCACGATCACGGCCACCGTGAGCTCCGCACGGTGTGGGGTGCGGTAGGTCGGGTGGACCGCATCGAGCACGCCCGGCAGCTCACGACGCCGGGCCATCGACAGCGTGGTGCGGCTGATCCCGGCCAGCAGGGAGAGCAGCACCCCGGCCGCAGCCACCGCCGCACCGATGCGCACGGCTGGGGTCAGCACCGCCAGGCGCCCGCCCGCGACCGCATCGGCCAGCGGTGCGGCCGAGGTGGCGACCTGCGCCGGACCCAGCGCGAGCAGCACCGACGTGAGCACGACCGCATAGACCGCCACCACCAGGCCCAGCGCGATCGGGATCGCCCGCGGGATCGTGGTGGTGGGATCCACGACCTCCTCCCCCAGGGTCGCCAGGCGCGCGTACCCGGCGAAGGCGAAGAACAGCAGCCCCGCCCCCTGCACGACCCCGAACGCTCCGGTCGGCAACTCGAGATCGAGATTGGCCGTGCTTGCCGCACCGCCCAGCAGCGCCCCCGCGATCACCACGGCCAGCGCGGCCAGGACCAGCGCCACGATGATCCGGGTCAGCCGGGCGGTCTTGTGCACCCCACGCACGTTGACCGCGGCCATCGCCACGATCGCGCCGATCGCCAGGGGACGGGCCAGGTCCTCGGACAGGTAGGCCCCGAAGGTCAACGCCATCGCGGCCAGGCTCGCGGTCTTGCCGACCACGAAGCTCCAGCCGGCCAGGAACCCCCAGTAGGGCCCGAGCCGCCGTCGGGCGTAGACGTAGGTCCCGCCCGACTCCGGGTACTGCGCGGCGAGCTGCGCCGAGGAGGTCGCGTTGGCGTAGGCGACCACCGCGGCGAGGGCCAGGCTGACCAGCAGCCAGCTGCCCGCCGCGGCCGCGGCCGGTCCGGGCGCGGCGAACACCCCGGCCCCGATCATCGCCCCCAGCCCGATGACCACCGCATCGGTGAGGGTCAGCCGTCGGGCCAGTTCACCCGACGATCCGGTCATGCCGCGGCTCCGGTCTCGACGGGACCTCCGTGGTGCCGCCACTCGGGCAGGCCGTCGACGAGCCGGACGGCCCGGCGACCCCGCTGCTGGAGTCGACGCACGGCGTCGTCGGCGTAGACACAGTAGGGGCCACGGCAGTAGGCGACGATGTCTCGGTCGGCGGGCAGTTCGTCGAGCAGGTCGAGCCGGTCGGGTGGGACGCAGATCGCCCCCGGCAGATGGCCGGCCGCGAACTCGACGCTCGGACGCACGTCGACCACGACCACCTCACCGGCTTCGAGCCGGTCGCGCAACTCTCGATGGCTGATCATGGGGATCGCGTCTCGGACGCCGAGGTAGCCGGCGGCAAGGTCGTCGAAGCCCTCGACCTGCGCGGCGGCGAGACGGCGCAGCACCCACCACACCTCGAGCACCTGCTCGGAGGCGAGCCGGTAGTGCACATGGGTCCCGGAGCGGCGATCCACGACCAGCCCGGCCCGTGCCAGGCTACGCAGGTGGTGCGAGGTGTTGGCCAGCGACTGGTCGAGTTCGTTCGCGACCTGCTCGACCGTTCGCTCACCCTGGGCGAGCAGCTCGACGATCTCGGCCCGCCGCCCTGAGGACAGCGCCCGCCCGATGGACGCGAAGCCCTCGTACA
>SLLJ01000248.1 GCA_007134165.1 Nitriliruptoraceae bacterium
GGGGGACCCAGGTGGCCACGAGGTCCTCCCCGCCGTTCTCGGCGTCCTCGTCGACGAAGCTCTTGAGGTGCAGTCCGTCGGGGTTCTCCGCCCCGCACCCAAAGCAGCGGTTGCCGGGCCAATAGCGGTCCTGCAGGGCCTCGCCGGTGACCGGGTCGGTTGCCGGGTCGGTCACCGGGTCGGTCGCCGGGCTCCTCGCATGCTCGCTCATCCTCACCTCTCACCTCTCAGGCTGACCGATCAGCCTACGGGCTCGGTCGCGCGTGTCCGGGCCCCCGCGGGCGCCCTTTCCTTCCTCGAGCGCCCTTGACCTCCCCGCGAGCGCCCTTGGCCTCCCCGCGAGCGCCCTTGCCCCCTTCCGCGGGCGCCATTTCCTTCCGCGAGCGCCTTGCCCCCTTCCGCGAGCGCTTGGCGCTCGGACCTCAAGGTTGTGTCCTGCAGTTCAAGGCCTGCAGGCCTCCAACTGCAGGACACAACCGGGCGGGGAGCCGGAAGGGGGTGGCCGGAGCGGGCCGGAGCGGCCCGCAGCGGCCCGGGGTCGGGCGGGGAGCCGGAAGGGGGTGGCCACGGGGCCGGCGTGGCGCGAGTACCGTCATCAGGGGCCTCATCCGCGATCGGCGAGGAGCCGCGATGTTCGACGAACGCTACGACGTGGTCATCGTGGGCGGCGGATCGGCGGGCAGCGTGCTCGCCAACCGGCTCAGCGAAGATCCCGACCGCAGCGTGCTGGTGCTCGAGGCTGGCCGTTCGGATCCGTGGTGGGACGTGCTGGTGCACATGCCGGCCGCACTGGTCTTCCCCAGCGGCAACCCCCTCTACGACTGGCGGTATGCCTCCGAGCCCGAGCCCAACCTGCATGGCCGGCGCGTCGCCCACGCCCGGGGCAAGCTGCTGGGAGGCTCGTCGAGCATCAACGGGATGATCTTCCAGCGGGGCAACCCACTGGATTACGAGCGGTGGGCGCAGGCGCCGGGCATGGAGCACTGGGACCACGCCCACTGCCTGCCCTACTTCAAGCGCATGGAGACCTGTCTGGCCGGCGCGGATGCCTTCCGCGGCGGCGACGGCCCACTGGTGCTCGAACGAGGCCCGGCCACCAACCCGCTGTTCGAGGCCTTCTTCGAGGCGGCCGTCCAGGCCGGCTACCGCCGCACCGACGACGTCAATGGCGAGCGGCAGGAGGGTTTCGGGCCCTTCGATCGCAACGTGCACCGCGGCCGGCGCCTGTCGGCCTCCCAGGCCTACCTGCGTCCGGTCGCCGACCGGCCCAACCTCACGGTGCTCACCCGGGCGATGGCGGCCCGCGTGGTGTTCGAGGGCACCAGAGTCCGAGGGGTGGACGTGATCCGGGGCGGTCGGCTGCGGCGGGTCCTCGCCGGCGAGGTGATCCTGGCCGGCGGTGCGATCAACAGCCCCGCGCTGCTGCAGCTTTCGGGCGTTGGGGACGCCGACCATCTGCGCCGGGTCGGCGTGCGTCCGGTGACCCACCTGCCCGGGGTCGGCCAGAACCTCCAGGACCACCTCGAGGTCTACCTCCAGCACGCCTGCACCCAGCCGGTGTCGATCGCGCCAGGACTCGACTGGTGGCGCCGCCCGCTGGTCGGAGCGCAGTGGCTGCTGTTCAAGCGCGGGCTCGGTGCCTCCAACCACTTCGAAGGCGGCGGGTTCGCACGGTCCAACCCGGAGGTGGGTGAGCCCAACCTGATGTTCCACTTCCTGCCGATCGCGGTGCGCTACGACGGCACGGCTCCCACCCGCGGTCATGGCTACCAGGTCCACGTCGGCCCGATGCTCTCGGACGTGCGGGGCACGGTGCGCATCCGCTCGCGCGATCCGCGGGTGGCCCCGGAGTTGCGCTTCAACTACCTGTCCACGCCCGACGACCGACGTCAGTGGGTCGAGGCGATCCACGTCGCCCGCGACATCCTCGGCCAGCCGGCGCTCGCGCCCTTCGACGGTGGCGAACTCTCGCCCGGTCCCGAGGTGCGCACCGACGAACAGATCCTGGACTGGGTCGCCCGTGACGCGGAGACCGCGCTGCACCCCTCGTGCAGCGCACGGATGGGCGCCGACGACCTCGCGGTCGTGGATCCCGACGGCCTCGCGGTGCATGGTGTAGAGGGCCTGCGGGTCGTGGACGCCTCGGTGATGCCCGACATCACCAATGCCAACATCTACGCGCCGGTCATGATGATCGCCGAGAAGGCCGCGGACCGCATCCGCGGGCTCGATCCGCTCCCTCCCGAGCCGGTGGCCTTCCACCGGCACCGTCCCGTGTCCGAGGAGTCGTCCGCATGAGCCAGCCCCGCGTGCTCGTCGTCTACCACAGCGTCGAGGGTCAGACCGCCCGGATCGCTTCGCGCATCGTGGAGGTGCTCGCCGCGCAGGATCTCGAGGTCGAGGCCGCCGAGGCCGCCTCGGCGCCGGGTCCCGACGGGTTCGCCGGGGTGATCGCCGGCGGCTCGATCCACGCCGGGCAGCACAGCCGCCAGCTCACCGCCTACCTCACCGAGCACGCCGAAGCGCTCAACGCCCTGCCGACCGCGCTGTTCCAGGTCAGCCTGACCTCGGCCGACGAGACGCCCGAAAAGCAGGCCGAGGCCGGGCAGTACGTGGCCAACCTGCTCGCCGCGACCGGCTTCGACCCCGACATCGTGGCCCGGTTCGCGGGCGCGCTCGCCTACACCCGCTACGGGTTCTTCAAGCGCAAGCTGATGGTCAAGATCGCCGGTCGGGACAGCGGCGCCACCGACACCTCGCGCGACCACGACTACACCGACTGGGAGGCCGTCGAGTTGTTCGCGCGCGACGTCGCCGCCTATGTGCTGGCCGGTCCCGACTGAGCGTCGGACTCCGGGGCGGCGCGCGGCCGTGGCCAGGCCCCCGTCGCCCACAGCGCCCAGACGATCAGCACCGGCTGCAACGCCAGCCGGGACCAGCGCGCGGTCGGGGAGTCCAGGCCGAAGGCCGCGGTGTCGGTGATCGCCTGGTGCACGTTGCCCGGGAAGATCACCACGAAGAACGCGGCCACCACCCAACCCACCTCGCGGCGCCACCCCGGTAGGGTGACCAGCGCCAGGCCCAAGGCGATCTCCACCGCGCCGCTGACCTGCACGATCAGGGTGCGGGCGGGCAGCCAGGTCGGCGTCTGGGCCAGGAAGGTTTCGGTCGCGACGAAGTGGCCGATGCCCGCGGTGACCAGGAACACCGCGAGCAGCAGGCGCGCCAGGGTGCGCGCCGGTGAGGTGGCGGGGGCGGCTGCGGAGGTGGGGTTGGCCATGGTGACCGACGGTACCTCGCTCTGGCCGTTGCCCGGGAGGGCGCTCAGGTGGGCCCGGAGCCCACGTCGACGATCTCGGGGCCGACCACGCGCACGTAGTCGTTGACGGCGAGCACGATCGACTGCGTGTGCGACCCGTCGCGGCACACCATGCGTTCGCGGGCGCGCAGTTGCTCGTCGAGGAACACCGGCACCCCGTACAGCTGCCCGAACGGCGGTTCGGCGCCGGGCTCGCAGTCTGCGAACACCGACACGAACTCGACCTCGCTGGCCAACCGGACCTCGTTGTCGCCAAGCACGTGCGCGGCACGTTCGAGGTCCACGGTCACCGGGGCGGGCACGACCATCATCGCGAGCTGCCCGCCGACCGACAGCAGCACGGTCTTGGCCACCTCCCACCCGCTGGTGTGCTCGGCGGCGGCCAGCCGCTGGGCGGTCACCGCCCGGTCGTGGTCGTGGGTCTCGTAGGTCACGCCGTGCTCGTCGAGCAGGGCATGGACGGCATTGACGGTCATGACGGGCTCCTTGGTCCGGACCGTTCCCCCGGGACGGCGTCGTCTGCCCTCGATGCTGACGGTCGGGCGGCGACCGGTCAAGGACCCTGGTCCCTACCGCCCGCCCGGACCCGCGTGAGCAGGTCCTGCAGCGCGTCGTGGTGGGACCCCGGCCAGAACACCTGCCCACAGCCGCGGCAGCGCGCGAACACGTCGAAGGCGCGCAGGCTGCGGGGCGGCACCACCTCGGCGACCTCGTCGGGGCCGACCGCTTCGAGCCGCGCGTTGCACGGCACGCACCGGCTGCCCGGGTCGAGGTGGCGGGCCAACCCGTAGCGGTCCGCCACCTCCAGGGTCTGCTCGTCGGGGTCGTCGGCGCGGGGTAGGTAACCGTGCGCCACGATGCGTCGGCGCAGTAGTCCGCGGTCGCGGGTCAGCAGGATGCGGGCCTGGTCGACGGCCACCGCGGCGAGCTCGGCGTCGTCGGCGTTCTGCGCGTACCAGCAGTCCATGCCCAACCAGCGCAGCCGTCGGGCGAGCGCTCCGAGGTGGACGTCGAGCACGAAGCGGGTCGGGTCGTTCGGCGCTGGCACGAGCGTGGCCGCAGCCGGTAGGGGCAGGGTTCGCCAGGGCGGGAACACGGCCAGGCGACGATCGCGACCGTCATCGGCGGGGCCGCCGACCCGGTGATCGAAGCCGACCGGCACCTCGTCGAGCAGCAGCAGCCCCACCTCCGGGTGAGGGACCCCCAGCGACTCGACGACGTCCTTGACCGAGCGCAGCGGCCCGTCGGGCAGCGTCAGCTCCCGATCTCGGGACAACTCCACGAGTTCGGCGTAGAAGCGCACGGTCAGGCCCATCCGCGCAAGGGTAGGCGGTGGGGACGTTCGGCCCTGCTCGGCGGAGCGGTCTGGAGGGTCGAGGCCGTGGGCTGCGGCGTCGAATCGATCGGCACGGCCTTCGCGATCGACGATCGGCTGCTGGTGACCAACCGTCACGTCACCGAGATCGACGCCACCCCGCAGTTGGTGTCCCGCGACGGCAGCCGACGGCTCGATGCGATGGTCGTGGGTTGGAGTCAAGACCCGGACCTGGCCGTGCTCGAGGTGCGTCAGTTCGTCGCACCGACGCTCGCCTGGGCCGACTCGGCTGGTCTGACCGAGGGTGAGTTGCTGGTGGCGTTCGGCTACCCGACGCCGGGGCACGACTTCGCCGTCACTCCGACGAGGATCCGAAGCTTCGTCACCGACGGGGCGCTGCGCCATGCGATCCGCACCGACGGCCGATTCGACACGGGCAACTCCGGGGGTCCGGCCCTGACCGAGGAGGGTCGGGTGGCCGGGGTGGTCGCCGCGTTCGCCGGTAGCGAGGGCGACCAACTCGTGCCCATGCTCACCACCCACGACCACCTGCGCCCCACCCTCGAGGCGTTGGTGCGCGCGCGTCCCGGCGTCGAGGTCCGCTGCGAGGACCTCGACCCACGGTCCCACGTGGCTGACGGCTGGGCCGGCCCGAGCTAGGGTTCGGCTATGCGTGCCACACCGTCGGCCCTGACCGCGCTGGCGACCGTTCGTCCCCGGACCGTGAGGCGAGCCGTTCTGCTCACCCTGCTGGCGGCGGCGCTGCTCGGCTGCGGCGAGTCAGCCGAGGGACCAGGCCTCGACCACGAGGCCTCCGAGTTCGACGAGCGGGCCGAGTTCGACGAGCGGGCCGAGCCAGACGAGCGGGCCGAGCCCGACGAGCGGGCCGAGCCAGACGAGCGGGCCGAGCCCGACGGGCCGGATCCCGACCCGGGTGACGGCGTCGCGCGCCACCGTGCGGCGGACCTCGGGATCGGCCCCCCCGACTGCGCCAAGATGCGGGGCAACCTGCTCGGTGCCTTCCTGCACTTCCCGACCGAGCAGCGTCCGGTGACCCGGCCGGCCGGCCCCGGTCCGGTGCTGGTCGAGGTGGCGGGCTGCGCGAACCTGCCGGGCGGCAGCCTCGCCTATGAGTGGTACCACGAGCACAACCCGACCCCGACGCTGGTCGGGGAAACCCCCGGGGGGTCGGGCACGGACTGGGTGGCGTTCCGTTTCGAGGAGGTCCTGTGGTCCCCGGGCACGTGGATCCTGCGGCTGCTGGCCGAGGGCGAGGTGCTCGACGAGGCACGCATCGTCGTCGGCTGAGCGCCGGTGGCTAGGGTTGAGGGCGCCGGCGAGGGCCGGCGGTGGCGAGGAAGGTCGTGCGGTATGCAGGA
>SLLJ01000195.1 GCA_007134165.1 Nitriliruptoraceae bacterium
CCGATCGGCGTGGTGGTCGGGAACAGCACCACGTTCTCGCCGAACAGCTGCAGGGTCAGGATCCCGGTGGAGGCCACCACGAAGAAGGTCGTGGGCTTGAGCGCCGGCAGCGTCACGTTGCGGAAGCGCTGCCAGCGGTTGGCCCCGTCGATCATGGCCGCCTCGTGCAGGGTCTGATCCACGCTCTGCAGCCCGGCGAGGAACAGCACCGCGTTGTAGCCGGTGAACATCCAGGCGAACACGATCACCAGCGAGAACAAGGCGATGTCCGCGTCCGACAGCCACTGCACGCGCGGATCGGTCATCTCGGGGAGGAACCCGACGTTGTTCCAGGTCACCACGAACCGGGAGATGAGGTAGTTGAGCCACCCCGAGGTGGCGCTGAACAGCTGGCGCCAGATCAGGGCGACCGCCACCACCCCGGCGATCGAGGGCACGAAGTAGATCGCGCGGAAGGCCTTGACTCCGGGCGCCTTGGAGTTGAGCAGGGTCGCCAGCGCCAGGGCCGGGATCGTGGACAGCGGCAGGGCGAACAGGGTGAACACGAAGATGTTGCGGATCGAGGTCCAGAACAGCACGTCGCGGGCGCCCACCACCACGTTGCCCACGGTGAACCACGTGAAGTAGCCGGCGGGTAGCGCGCTGGCGGCGGTCTCCCCGGCGGACACCACCGAGACGTTGAGCGCGAGGATGTTGATGTAGTTGCCCAGGCCCACGAAGTCGGCGTCACCGAACGCGTCCCACTCGGTCAGCGACACGAACAGGCTGAACAGCAGCGGGCCGGCGAAGAACGCCGTGAAGCCCAGCAGGTTCGCCGAGACGAACAGCAGCCCGTCCACGGTGCGCTGCGCCCGCCCCGAGGCGTCGAGGTGTCGGGCCACGTCCGACTGAAAGGTGCGCCACACGAGGTAGCCGCTGAGCAGCGCCACGCCGATCATGCTCAGCTGCAGCGGCTGGGCGGTGCGGGTCAGGAAGGTCCACAGTCCCGGCAGCAGTCCCACCGCCAGCAGCGCGGCGGCGATCGCGACCCAGGAGACCTGGTGCAGGCGGCGGCGGACGGTGGGCGAGCCACCGGGCCGGTCCAGGAAGCCGGCGATCACCCAGGCCAGCAGCGCGAGGCCGAGGAACGGCAGTCCCCGCACGAAGGTCGCCCCGAGCGCATCCAGCCCGACGAACACCCGGTTGACCTGCAGCAGCGTCAGCACCGCGCCGAGGAAGGTCAGGTAGTCCGCCGCCATGGACAGCAGCCGCCCGGCGTGCCGGTGCCTGGCCAGGGCAACGATCGCGCCGAGGTCCAGCCCGAGCAGTATGGTGGCCGCGCTGAGCGCAGCGATGCGGGTGGGGCCCGCGAGCTGCTCGCCGGTGAGCACCAGCGCGAGGGCGCCGGCGGCCAGCAGGGCGTGCACGGCCCGCCATCCCAGCAGGACCCGCACCCATCCGGCAGCACTGGCCAGGCGGGGTGGGCGGATGGTGGGGCGGGCGAGCTGAAGCGTCGACACGACCACATCCCTTCGTCCCTGGGCGCAGGCCGGCGACGTTGCGCCGCCGGCCTCCGCTCAGGGCTGCTGGGGCCCGCCCGGTCCTCGATGGCCGTGCGGGCCCCAGCAGCAGCGAAGGTCAGTCGAAGGTCGGGTCGAGCTGGGTGCAGATCGTCTCCTGGAACTCGTCCAGGGTCTGCGACCCGGCGACCACGCCCTCGATGGCGGGGGCCATGATGGTGTCGAAGGCCGGCCAGTCACCCTGCCACAGCGGGCCCTCGGGGACCGAGCTCTCCAAGCCGTCGATGAAGGCCTGGTTGTTCTCGGGCGGGGTGAAGGTCAGGAAGGTGTCGATGGTGTCGGGGTCGTCCACCCGCGAGGGGATGTTGGCGCCGAGCTCGGCGATCATGCCCTGGATCTCCCCTTCGGTGAGGCGCGTGATCAGCTCGAAGGCCTCCTCGGGGTGCTCGGTGTTGGCGTTCACCACGTAGGCGCCCCAGAAGGTCCAGTTGATCGCTCCCGCCGGGCCGGCGGGGATGTTGACCACGTCCCAGTCGAAGGTGTTCTCGCGGTAGGCGGGGGTGGACCAGCGACCGGTCAGCTGCATGCCGACCTGGCCGGCCTGGAACGGCGGCTGGGAGTCCTCGCCGTAGGGCACGGCGAGTTCGTCCTGGTACAGCCCGACCATGTACTCCATCCCAAGGATGGACTCGTCGGTGTCCAGCGCGCAGGCGGTGCGGTCCTCGTTGAAGAACCCGCCGCCGGCCGAGTTGATCCAGATGCCGGGGTTTGCCCACCAGTTGTTCATGCCGAAGCCGAAGATCTCCCCACCGAGGGCGTCGACGGCTTCGCCGACCTCCCGGAAGGTGTCCCAGTTCCAGTCGCCCGCAGCGTCGAGCTCACGCGGGTCGGGGGCGCCCGCCTCAGCGATCAGGTCGAGGTTGAGGTACAGCGCGAAGGTCGACACGTCGCGGGGCAGGCCCCACAGTGCCGGGCCGGTGGTCTCGGTGGCCGGGTCGAAGGTGAGCAGCTCCATCGGACCCGGGGCGTAGGCGTCGTCGCCGGCGTAGGCGTCGCTGGCCTCCGCCAGATCGCGCAGGTCGAGGATCAGCCCGCGGTTGGCGAAGTCGGCGATGTCGGTGCCGGGGATCCAGAACACGTCGGGTGCGGTGCCCCCGGCGATCTCGGTGCGCAGCGCGTCCTGGTAGGCGGCGGTCTCGGTGCCGCCGGGCTCGTACTCCAGGCTCACGCCGTCCCAGGCGGCCTGGATCGTGTCACTCGCCTCCTGGTAGACGTCGATCTCGGCCTGGTTGTCGGGTCGGGTGCGCCAGCGCAGGTTCAGTTCGTCGTCGACGGCCTCAGGTTCCTCGGCGGGTTCCTCCTCAGGTTCCTCGGCGGGTTCCTCCTCAGGTTCGTCGGCGGGTTCCTCCGCGGGCTCCTCGATGACGTCGTCGACGGGGTCGTCGACGTCATCATCGGTGCCGCAGGCGGTCGCCACGACCGCCAGGGCGGTGGCGAGTGCGATCAAGCGCTTGGTTCGCATGGTCTCCTCGTTCTTGCGCCGGTTGCGGCGCATCAGGTGCTCACGACGTCCCTGCGCAGCAGGTCGGTGGCGTTCGCCACCTCGACGTCGGGTCGTGGACGGGCATACTGCCCGCCGGGGTCGCCGTACCACCCTTGTAGCTGAGGTTTCGAAACGCCGTCAAGTGCCTTCAGTCACTTGTGGCTCCGTAGCCTTGCGAAGGTCTCCTATCGCGATCGTTGGAACACCCGCCGTCAGGGGGTGACCGGCACCAACTGGACGTCGATACCGGCCGTGCGCAGTGCGTCCACCTGGCCGCCGTTCGCCCCTTCGTCGGTGACCAGCACGTCGATGTCGTCCAGGGGGCAGACGTGGGCCAGCGCGACCTGGCCGAGCTTCGAGCTGTCGGCGCACAGGATGCGCTGCTGGGAGGCGGCGACCATCTGGCGCTTGATCTCGGTCTCGGGGAGATTGACGTTGGTCACACCAGCTTCGACATCGACACCGTTGCAGCCCAGGAACAGCTTGCCGGCGTGGATCGAGTGGAGCACGAAGCCCGCCAGGGGCTCCACCAGCGAGTGCTGCTTGGGTCGCAGGGTGCCGCCGGTCACCACCACGCTGAGCCGCGGGTGGGCCGCTTCCAGGGCCAGGGCGATCGTCAACGACGAGGTGAACACGGTCACCTCGCCGAGGTCCTGGCGGGCGGCCAGGGCGTGGGCGACCGCGGTGGTGGTGCTCCCGACGTCGAGGATGATGGTGTCCCAGGAGTCGACCAGCTGTGCGGCGGCATCGCCGATCGCGCGCTTCTCGCGCGAGGCGCGGGCCTCGGCCTCCTCGAAGGGCCGCTCGATGGACGAGGCCGCCCGCGGCACGGCCCCGCCGCGCACGCGGCGCAGCGCGCCCCGACGCTCCAGCACGCCGAGGTCGGAGCGCACGGTGACCTCGGAGACCTCGAAGCGGGTCGCGAGTTCGTTGACGCGCACGAAGTCGCGCTCTTGGAGCAGCGCGAGCATGCGCTCCCGGCGCACCCGCGCCGGTGGTGCCTCAGCGTTCATGGGCGCGCTCAACCCAGGCGTCGGCGACGATGCCGGTCAGGTCCTGTCGGGTCGGCGCCCAGCCCAGCAGTTGACGGGCACGCTGCGAGGAGGCGACCAGCACGGCCGGGTCTCCGACCCGGCGGGGGGCCTCGTCGGCGGGGATCGGATGGCCGGTTACCTCGCGGGCCGCCTCGATCACCTCGCGGACGCTGAAGCCGGCGCCGTTGCCGAGGTTGACGGTCAGCGAGCCGTGCTCGTCGAGCCGCTCGACCGCCCGCACGTGGGCATCGGCAAGGTCGGCGACGTGCACGTAGTCGCGCACGGCGGTGCCGTCGGGGGTGGGGTAATCGGTCCCGAAGATCGCGACTCGCTCGCGTTGGCCACGCGCGACCTGCAGCACCAGCGGGATCAGGTGGGTTTCGGGGTGGTGGCGTTCGGGCCGGCCAGGTGTGGCCCCGGCGGCGTTGAAGTAGCGCAGGCAGGCGGTGCGAAGCCCATGGATGCGATGGTGCCAGGCGAGCATGCGTTCGACCAGCAGCTTGGACTCGCCGTAGGCGTTGGTCGGCAGCAGGGCGTCGTGCTCGTCGATCGGCGTGCGTTCAGGCTCGCCGTAGACCGCGGCGGTGGAGGACAGCACGAAACGGCCCACGTCGTGCTGCAGCAGCACTTCGAGCAGCCGGGCGGTGCCCGCGGTGTTGACCGCGAAGAACCGCTCGGGGACCCGCATCGACTCCCCGGCCTCGATCAGCGCGGCGAAGTGCAGGCAGGCCTCGAAGCCTCCGGCGGCCACCACCGGACCGATGGCGGCCGGGTCGGTCATGTCCACCTCGACGAACTGCGCGCCCGCGGGCACGGCGTCGCGGTGCCCGGTGCTGAGGTTGTCGGCGACCACCACCTCGTGTCCGGCGTCGAGCAGGGCCGCCGCCGTGGTCGCCCCGATGTAGCCGGCCCCACCGGTCACCAGCGTCCGCATCTGGCTGCCTTTCGCCCGCGGCCTTCGATAACTTGCTGGAGGCTTCGATTCCTTACGATAGACCATGCCCCCATCCCGGGCCACCAGCAGAAGGCAGGACATGCGCACCTTCCGGGCGCCCGGACGCGCCAACCTCATCGGCGAGCACACCGACACCACCGACGGACTGGTGCTGCCCGCCGCCATCGACCGTGCAGTCGTGCTCACCGGCGTGCCGGGTGGCCAGCGCCTCCGGTTGCGCTCCGCGCAGGCCGACGGCGAGCTCGACCTGGCCGCCGACGGCTCCGAAGTGCCACCCGCGGGTTGGGGCCGGTTCGTGGCGGCCGTGGCCGCGGAGCTCGACGTGCTCGGGCGCGCACCGGTCGGGTTCACCGGGGAGTTGCGCTCGGACCTGCCCCAGGGGGCCGGCCTGTCCTCCTCGGCGGCGCTCGAGGTCGTGCTCACCATCGCCCTGGCGGATGCGGCCGGGTTGAACCTCGAGCCCCTGGAGGTCGCCAAGCTGGGACGCCGGGCGGAGCACCGCGCGGTCGGGGTGCCCTCCGGCCTGATGGACCAGGCCGCCTCGGTACTCGGCCGCGCGGATCACGCCGTGCTGCTCGACTGCGCCACCCTCGAGCACCGCACCGTGCCCCTGCCCCCCGACCACGAGCTGCTGGTGATCGACTCCGGGGTGCGCCGGGAGCTCGAGACCTCCGGCTACGCCGAGCGCACCGAGCAGCTGCGTGCCGCCCTGCCCGTGCTCGCCGGTCGGCGCCCGGCCGAGGTCCATCCCGACGAGCTGCCCACCCTGCTCGCCGGACTCGACGAGCTCCCGGCCCGGCGTCTGCGCCACGTGGTGACCGAGAACGCCCGGGTGCTCGCCGCCGAGGCGGCGCTGCGCGCCGACGACCTCGAGGCGCTCGGCGCGGTGTTCGCCGCCGGTCACGCCAGTCTGCGCGACGACTTCGAGGTGTCGGTGCCCGAGCTCGACACGCTGGTGGAGCTCGCTCAGCAGGCGGGGGCGAGCGCGGCGCGGATGACGGGCGGGGGCTTCGGCGGCGCGATCGTGGTCCTGGTCCCGGCCGCGCGGGCCGAGGGGCTCGCGGAAGAGGTGCTCGAGGGCTACGCGCGGCGTCACCCGCAGCGCGCGGTCGCCGTGCACCGCTGCCGGGCCGCCGACGGCGCCGGCATCGTGGTGGAGGGCGAGGGCCGTGTTCATGTTCCAGATGGCCACGGGTAACCGAGCAGCAACCTTTCGATGATTCTGGGCTAGGGTCCGCGCCGGCTGGATGGGAGGTCTGCCGCCGTGGACATCTCTTGGTTCGAACTGACGACCGGCCTGCTCGGCGGTGTCGCGATCTTCCTGCTCGGCTTCGAGCGGATGGCCCGCGCCATGCAGTCGGCCGCCGGTTCCCGGCTCGCCGACGGCCTCGCCCGGGTCTCGGAGCGCCCGCTGGTCGGTGCGCTGTCGGGGGCGGGGGTCACCGCCGTGATCCAGTCGTCCTCGGTCACGACCGTGCTGGTAGTCGGCTTCGTCTCCGCCGGGGTCATGACCCTGCCGCAGGCCATCGGGGTCATCGCCGGCGCCAACCTGGGCACGACCGTCACCGCTCAGATCGTCGCCTTCGACATCACCCGCTACGCGATGCTGATGATCGCCGCCGGGTTCGTGCTGTCGATGCTCAAGGGCCGCGAAACGCTCCGGCAGGCCGGGGGCGCGCTGCTCGGGCTCGGGATGGTGTTCCTCGGCATGGACCTGATGGGTCAGTCGATGTTCCCGCTGCGCGAGCAGCCCGAGGTACTCGAGCTGTTCCAGGGCGCCGGCGGTCCGCTGGCCGCGCTGGCGATCGGTGCGGTGTTCACCGCGTTGGTCCAGTCCTCGTCGGCGACCATCGGGATCGTGATCGTGCTCGCCAGCCAGGGGCTGGTCGACCTCGAGACCGCGATCGCGATCTCGCTCGGGGCCAAGATCGGCACCTGTGTCACCGCCGGCATCGCCTCCATCGGTGCCGGCGCCGCCGCGCGCCGTGCGGCCGCCTTCCACGTCCTGCTCAACCTCGGTGGGGCGCTGATCTGGACCCCGCTCATCGGGCAGCTGGCGGATCTGGCCGTGTGGCTCTCCCCGAGCTTCCCCGAGCTGACCGGCACCGCCCAGCTGGCCGCCGAGACACCCCGTCAGCTGGCAAACGCCTACACCGTGTTCGCCGCGGTCAACATGATCGTGGTGCTGCCCTTCACCCGCCCGATCGCGCGGCTGCTCGAGCGCATGATCTCCGAGCCCGCCTACGACCCCTTCGCCGCGGCGCACCACCTCAACCTCGCCATGCTCGACACCCCTGCCGCGGCCCTGGAGCTGACCCGCAAGGAGGTCGGCCAGCTCGGTGATCGGGTCGTGGCCATGGTCCGCGCCGGCGGCATGGCCGCGATCCAGGGCACCACGCCGCAGCTTGATGCGATCGGCGCGATGGACGACGAGGTCGACGCGCTGCGCGCCGCGATCGTGACCTACCTCGCCGACCTCGGGCAGCGCGGCCTGAGTGCCCAGCAGAGCCGGGAGATCGCCCGGCTGCTCGCCGCTGCGGACGAGCTCGAGGCGATCGGGGACGTGGTCGAGAACGGCCTGGTGCGCCTCGGCCGTCGCCGGCTCGAGGAGGGCATCGTGATGGCCGAATCGACCCAGCAGGTCATCACCGAACTGCTCGACCGGATCGTGGCCAACCTCGAGATCGCCGTGCGGGCCGTCGAGCAGAGCGATCGCCCGCGGCTGAAGCTGCTGCTCGAGGAGGCCCCCAGCGTCAAGGAGCAGCGTGAGGCCGCGATGCTGCGCCAGGCCACGCGGCTCACCGACCAGGGTCGGGAACGTGCCGACGCCTACGCGCGCGAGGTCGAGCTGATCTCCGAGATCTACCGCATCCACACCCTGACCAAGCGCCTGCTGCGCCGGCAGCTCACCGACCCGATCTCTACCGAGGCCGAGGACGTCGCGGCGGCGGCGCGGGAGGAGGCCGTGGTGGACCCGCCGGCCTGAGGCCGGGAGGTTCGGGTGGGTCGGTAGCGCCCTCGGACCGATTCGAACGGTCGACCTACCGCTTAGGAGGCGGTTGCTCTCTCCCCTGAGCTACGAGGGCAGGGCGGCTGCGAGACCCGCTCCCAACGACGGCCTCGCCGGTGGGGATCTCGACCGGGTACGCAGCGTAGCGGCGGCCGCGTTCGGGCAGGGCCGGTCAGCCGGCGAGGCTTGTTGTGGTCACGAGCCCTCGGTCCGTACGCTGATCGGTAAGGACCGTGGGCTCGGAGGGCTTCTCGTCGTCGCCGGCGTGGTGCTGGTCGGCGTCGGCCTACTGGTGGCCAGCGGCGGGCTGAGCTGGTTCGGTCGGCTCCCCGGAGACCTTCGGTTCGGGTCGGACACGACCCGCGTGGTGGTGCCGATCACCTCGATGGTGCTGGTGTCGGTGGTGCTGACCGTGGTGGTCAACTTGGTGGTCCGACTGCTGCGTTGAGCGGCGGTCCTGCTGGGTGATCGCGTTGGGAGGAAGGTGCCTCCCGACCGGGCGGCAACGGCGGTCGCGCATAGGTTCGAGGGCCGTTCGCGGCGCTCACCGAGACCTGCATGAACACCGCCGGCTGTCCGGCGATTCGCGATACCGTCGTCGCATGAGCGAGCTCATCTCCGTGCGGCTCGATGACGACGCCCAGCGTGCCTTGGCGGAACTCGAGGCCACCGGCCTGTCACGCTCGGAGGCGGTCAGGCATGGACTGGTCACGGCTGCCCAACGGCTCCGCGACCGTCAGCGACTCATCGATGAAGTGGCCGAGCTCGCCTCAGACGAGGCCGACCGCGGGGAGGCGGCCGCGGTTTCCTCGATGATGGAGGATCTGCGTGCGCCGTCGTGACGTCTTCCGGCTCCGCCCGGGACGTCAACTGGGACATGAGCAGTCCGGGGTCCGTCACGGTGTCATCGTGCCGTCCGACGCGCTGATGCGGCGCTCGACGGTACGCATCGCTCCGACCTCAACGGCGGCGCGCGCGGCCTCGTTCCAACCCGAGATCGAACTCGGTGCAACCGCCAAGCGTGCTCGTCGAACAGGCCGGCGCGATCGACGTGACCAGACTGGGCGACGAGTATGGGCATCTCTCTCCCGAAGTGCCGTCTGGCATCGACCTCGCCCTCCAGACCGTGCGCGACCTGCAGGAGGCAACGCCCATTGGAGCCGCCTGGGGCGGCCGTGGTGTCTGGGCTTGGTCGAACGCGATGCCACCGGGTCGGCGCGAGGGCGTCGCGGTCGGACTCGTGGTACGGGGGGTCGGGCGGAACTGGCGGCAACCGCGAGTGCCGCACCTCACCGGGGTGGCTTCCTGCGCGGTGCTGACAGCTCGCGGTCAACTCGTCGGGCCAGTGCCGACGAGATGCGCCCGACGAGCGCCGGCGAGAGCCGGTGCAGATACCAGAGGGTCCGGGCGCTGGTGGGCACCGCGATGATCGCACGATTTCGCGCGACGCCCTCGAGCGCCAGCCGAGCGAAGCGGTCTACCTCAACCGGCTTCTGCCCGACCACCGACAGGTACTGACGTGCGGTCACCGGTGGGGTCGCCGTCCGGGGGAGGTTGTCAGCTGGCAGGCGATCGAGCGCCGGCGTCTCGACCGCTCCTGGGCACAGCACGCCCACACGAACACCGTGCAGGGCGGCTTCTGGCCGAAGGCCAAGCGCGAGCCCCACCACCGCGTGCTTCGTTGCGGCATACGCCGTGACGAAGGGAAGGGCTGCCAGTCCGGCACCCGATGACGTGGCCACGATATGGCCAGAGCCACGCTCGACCATGCCGGGGTAGACGGCGAGCACGGCGTTGACCACGCCGTCGAGGTTCACGTCGATCACCCGATCCCAGTGGGCGCGGGTGAGTTCGTGGGTCGGGCCGCCCATCGAGATCCCCGCATTCGCGAACAGGGAGCTCGGGTACGCCCGTCTCGGCGATCAGCGCACCGAACGCGTTGAGATCAGCGACATCCAGATGGTGATCGACGTCACCCTCGATGTCGGTGGTGATCACCGCCGCGCCCAACGCCCGGAGCCTGCGCGTGAGAGCGGCACCGATGCCCGATGCGGCACCGGTGACGAGGGCGGTCTGATCGGTGAACGGCTCCACCTGGTGAGCATGGCACACCGGTGCCGACCCGACACCGGCCAAGGTCCGGCCCCGGCTCCTTCGGACCACCAGGCGTAGAGCGGAGCAACCTTCGGACAATCGGTGCGCAACACCGGTAGGTGCTACCCGCGCTGCACGTCTGCCAGCCGGGTGCCGTTCGGTCCTTGGCCCGAAGGACCCCGGTTGCGCACCACCGCAGTCAGCGCCGCTGCTACCTCCCGTTCTCCCCGTGGCCAGGGGCCGAAGCCCGTTCGTGCAGACGCCCATCTCTTTGTCTCGCTGGGTTTCGCCACCGTGCTCGAGCGACGTGTCGCCTCACAAGAAGTCCCGGTGCGTGCCCCGGATGGTGAGGTCCTCGTGGTCGCCCGGAGATGAACCGAGCACCAACGCGCGTTGTCGGGCGGTCGCGGACCCGACTTCCGCGCTACGAGATCACACGGAGGGCGGTCCTCGTCGGGGACCGCCGGTGCGTCGGGCCGCGGTCACGAGGCCGAGAAGCGCAGCACGGTGGTGTGCTGGTAGGTGCGATGGGGGGTCAGCACGATCGACGGGAACCCGGGGTGGTGGACGGCGTCGGGAAGGTGGTGGGCTTCGAGGCAGATCCCGCCGTGTCGGCCGTAGCGGCGTCCTCCCTTGCCGGTGATCGCCGGCTCGAGGCGGTTGCCGGTGTACACCTGCAGCCCCGGCTGGTCGGTGGCCAACTCGAGGCGCCGGCCGGTGGTGGGTTCGGACAGCCACGCCACCGGCCGTACCCGGCCGCCCGGACCTGGCTCCGCGCCGCCAGGCTCGACGGCATCGGCGTCGGCGGCGGTGGCGGCGTCGGTGGCGGCGTCGGGGTCGCGGCGCAGCACCAGGTGGTGGTCGATGCCGAGCGCAGGTGTCGTGGCGAACTCGGCGACTGGCCCACGCAGCACCGTCGGGGTGCGCAGGTCCAGGGGGGTTGCTGTCACCTCCCGCAGGGCGCCGGTGGGGATCAGCGCCTCGTCGACCTCGAGCACGTGGTCGGCGAGCACCGTGAGCTCGTGGTCGAGCACCTCGCCGTCCCCGTGTCCTCGGAGGTTGAAGTAGGCGTGGTTGGTCAGGTCCAGCGGGGTGGGGGCGTCGGTGGTGGCCCGGTAGACGATGCTCAGCGCATCGCCGATGACCCGGTAGGTGGCGGATACCTCGACCCGGCCCGGGTAGCCCTCGGCGTCAGCGGGGCTGACGTGGCGCAATCGGACTTGCTCGGGCGTGTGGTCGACCAGTTCCCACCGCAGGTTGCTGAACGCCTGCGCTCCGCCGCCGTGCAGGTGATGGGGCCCCTCGTTGGCGGCGAGCTCGTAGCCGTGGCCGTCGAGCACGAACGAGGCGTGGGCGATGCGGTTGGCGACCCGTCCCACCGTGGCGCCGAAGTAGGGGTTGGCCGGTGAGGTGTAGCCGCTCACGTCGTCGAAGCCGAGCACGACGTCGTCGACGTGCCCGTCGCGGTCCGGCACGTGCAGTTCGACCAGGGTCGCCCCATGATCGGCGACCACGGCGCGCAGCCCGCCGTCGCGACCGATCACGAACCGCCCGTCGTCGGATCCGCGCGAGCTCCCCGGGTGGTGGTGGTCGGGCACGTGCGACTCCTTGCGTTCCTCGTCGCGTGGGTGTGCCGACGATGCTACGGGCCGCGCATCCGGCCGCGACCGGTTCGGGGCGGTCCCGACGGCGCCGAGACAGCACCTCGCCCGCCGCATCATGCGGCCGCCCAGTGCTGGATGCACCCCGGCAACCCACGAACCCGTGCCCGTGGGCCGGTCGCGTCGATCGGCCCCTCGGGTCCGGTATGGCACACTGGCGCGATGGGAGCCCTCATCGCCACGGTCCTCGTGGTCCTCATCGGTTCGGGACTGTGCTCGGGCACCGAGACGGCGCTGCTGTCGGTGCCGGCGGTGCGCACCCGCCAACTGTCGGAGGCGGGGGGGCGCCGGGCACGGGCGCTGTGGGCCATCAAGCAGAACATCGCCCGGCCCATCGCCGCCATCGTGGTGCTCAACAACATCTTCAACATCGTGGGCAGCATCGCGGTGGGCCGGGCGGCGGTCACGGCCTTCGGTGAGCAGTGGGTCGGGGTGGTCTCGGGGGTGCTGACCTTCCTGGTGATCCTGTTCGCCGAGATCCTGCCCAAGACGCTCGGTGAGCGGTACGCGGAGAAGGTCTCGCTGTGGGTCGCCATCCCGGTGCGCTGGCTCACCCGCCTGATGAATCCGTTGGTTCGGCTGTTCGAGTTCCTCATGCGTCCACTGACCCGCGGGGAGCGCACGCCCTCGATCAGCGAGGCCGAGATCCGTCTCTTGGCCGGCATCGGGCGCTCCGAAGGGGTCATCGAGGACGACGAGATGGAGATGATCCAGCGCGTCTTCCAGCTCAACGACCGCTCGGCGCGCGACCTGATGACCCCGCGCTCGGCGGTGACCTGGCTGGACGCCGATCGGAGCATCGCCGACGCCCACGACGATATCGTCGCCTCCGAGCACTCCCGTATCGTGGTGGCCCGCGGTGACCTCGACCGGGTCGTCGGGGTCGCGTTCAAGGCCGACCTGCTCGCGGCGTTGCTCGACGACGGTGACGCCACCGTCGGGGACCATGCCCGGGCGGTGGAGGCGGTCCCGTGGCTCGCCCGCGCCGACGACCTGCTGCAACGCTTCCGAGCGCAGCGCGCACACCTCGCGCTGGTCATCGACGAGTACGGCGCGCTGATCGGGGTCGTCAGCCTCGAGGACGTCATCGAGGTCCTGACCGGGCCGATCGTCGACGAGACCGACCGGCACGCTGACCTGCGGGTCTTCGCTCGCGCCCGGGGGCGGGCCCGGCTCAAGCGCTGGCAGTGAACCACCGGTCGGGGGGCTCATGTCCGTTCGAGCAGCCGGCGCAGGTCGTCGTCCTCGAGCCAGCGCCCGGCATCGGCCTCGGCCGCGTAGTGATCGGCGCCGAGGTGACGGCGTAGCTGGCTGCGGGTCGCATGGGCGGCGTCGCGGGTCAGGATCGGGGCGGGGGCCCCCATCGTTGCACGCCGCGTCGCGGAGGCTCCGAGCAGCCGGGCCCCGAGCTCGGGTTCGCCGCGCGCCGCATGCACCGCGGCCAACCCTTCCAGGGCCGCGGCGCTGGCGTCGAGGTCGCCCCGGTCCATGGCGCTGGCCAGCGACCCGGTGAGCAGCCCATGAGCGCGGGTCGGCTCGCCGGCCTGGAGGGCCAGGTGGCCCAGCCCCCACAGGGCGAACGGCCGGCCAAGCGCCAGACCGGTCCAGTCGTGCAGTTCGAGGGCCTGCCGCCAACGGGCGGCCGCCCGGTCGTGGTCCCCGCCGCGCAGTGCTACGTACGCGTCGGCGTGGGCGACCATCGCCGCCCCCATCTCGAGCCCGGAGTTCTCGAAGCAGGCGGCGGCGCGGGCGAGCTCGGCCGCAGCGCGGTTCCAGTCGTCGACGGCTGCCGCGACCATCGCGACCAGACAGCGCAGCTCGCCCTCCGCCTCGGGCGCTCCGAGCCGCACGGATGCTTCGATCCCCCGGGCCGCGACCCGCCACACGGCCTCGACGTCCCCGCGCAGCTGCGCGAGGTGCAGCAGGGTGTCGCTGGCCAGCACCGCGGCGAACGGTCCGTGATCCACCAGGATCCGCTGGGCGTGGTCGAGCCTGGCCTCGGCTTCGGCGAGCCGGCCCGCGAGCGCCAGCAGCTTGCCGTCCAGTGCCGCGAACACCCCGTCCAGCCAGCCGTCGTTGCGGGGGCGGTGGGTGGCGATCACCTCGCGGGCGCCGTTCGGGTCGCCGGTCAGCACCTGGTAGGCCGCGACGAACGACCAGGCCAGGGCGGTCAGCACGTCGTCCTCAGCGGCAACGGCAGCCTCGACGGCGAGCTCGGCCCAGCGCAACGCCTCGGGATCGGGAGCCCCGATCCGCAGCGCGGCGGCCCACAGCAGGGCCCACGGCTCGCAGGCTGCCACCTCGACGTCCTCAACGGGTCCCAGCGCCCGTTCGATCCAGTCCAGGCCCTCCCGGGTCGGTTCGCCGAGGTAGCACAGCCAGCCGATGCCGGCGGCAAGGCGTTGCTGTCCGCGGCTCTCGCCGCGGGCGGAGCGCCAGCGCAGCGCCTCGCGGGTGTCGGGCAGCAGCCGGCGCTGGGCGTCGAGGTCGACCTGCCAGCGCAGGGGCGTGGAGGTGTCGGTCGCCGCCAGGGCCGCCTCGACCGCGGTGGCGTGGGCGTCGCGCACCGCCATCTCGAGGTCGCTGCCGGCCAGGTACTCGCGACCGAAGCTGCGCACCGGCCCCAGCATCCGGTAGCGGGTCTCCCGGCCCCGCTCGTGGACCTCGAGGAGCGAGAGGTCACCGAGCCGGACCACGGCCTCGGCGCCGGTGACCGGGAGGTCGGCCGCGTCGAGCAGTCGGTCGAGCAGCCCGGTGGTGAACGGCCCGACGGGCACGGCCGCCACCGCCCACAGCCGACGCTCGGTGTCGTCGAGCAGGTCGAAGCTCCACCGCAGGGCATCGACCAGCGTGCGGTGCCGGTCCGGGGCGTCGCGTGGCCCGGTCGCGAGCGGTCCGAGGTGGCCGTCGAGCTGCGCGGCGACCTCGGCCAGCGAGCTCATCGCCGTTCGCGCGGCGGCCAGCTCGATCGCCAGCGGCAGCCCGTCGAGCTGGTGCACGATGCGCACGAGGTCGGCGGCGTCGGCCGGGCTCGCCGCAGCCTGCGGCGCCGCGGACCTCAGCCGATCGAGCAGTAGCGCCACGGCATCGCTGCGGCGGGCGACCTCGAGGTCGCGGGTGTCGGGCGGGGGCAGGGTCAGCGGCGTCAGCTGCCAGCGGGTCTCCCCCCGGATCCCCAACGGCGAGCGGCTGGTCGCCAGCACCTGCAGCCCAGGACAGGCCGCCAGCAGTCGGGAGGTCAGCTCGGCGACGCCGGTGAGGACCTGTTCGGCGTTGTCCAGCACCACCCGACGCGGGCGGGTTCGCAGCGCGGTGGTCACGATCTGCTCGGCGTCGGCTCCGCTACTCACCCGCAGTCCGAGCGCCGCGGCCAGCGCCGGGGCGATCGCGTCGAGATCCTCGATGCCCGACAGGTCGGTGAAGCTGACCGGTGCGGTGGTGGCGTCCTGGTCCCGGCCGGCGAGCTCGATCGCCAGCCGTGTCTTGCCGGCGCCACCCGGGCCGGTGATGGTCACCAGCCGCTCGGTGCGCAGCAGCTCGCCGAGCTGCTCGAGCTCGCGCTCACGGCCGACGAACCGGCTGGCCGGGACCGGCAGGCCGGTGCCGACGTTGGGGGTGGACGGCGCCGTCGCGACGGCCTGCTGGGTCAGCACGTCGGCGTGGATCCGGCGCAGCGCGGGGGACGGGTCCAGGCCGAGCTCGTCGGCCAGCCGTCGGCGGCCCTGCTCGTAGCGCTCGAGGGCGTCGGCCTGCCGACCGCTGCGGGCCAGGGCCAGCATCAGCTGTCCGCGCAGCCGTTCGCGAAGCGGCTCGGCGTCGACCTGCTGCTCGAGCTCGGCCACCAGCGACGTGTGGCGTCCGAGCGCCAGGTCGGCGTCGATGCGGTCCTCCAGCGCGGTGGCCCGGCGCTCGGTCAGCCGGCCGGCCTCGGTCACCGCCCACGGGGCATCGACCTCGGCCAGGGCCGGACCGCGCCACTCGGCCAGCGCCGCGGCGAGCAGCCGGGCGGCCCGGGGAGCATCGCCCGCGGCCAGGGCCTGCTGCCCACGCTCGGCACGCTGCTCGAAACGGCGGGCGTCGATGCGCTCGTCGCTGACCTGCAGCCGGTAGCCGCCGGTGACGGTGACCAGCACGTCGCCCCGGCGCTCCGGGTCGAGCAGCCCGCGCAGGTGGAACACCCGCTGTTGCAGCGCGTTGCCGGGGTTGGCCGGCAGCTGCTCCGCCCACAGGGCCTCGATGATGCCATCGGCCGACAGGACCTCGCCGGCGTGCACGACGAGCAGCGCGAGCAGGTCACGGTGCCGGGCTGGGGGCAGCAGCTCACGGCCATCGGCGTCGAGCAGCCGGACCGGTCCGAGGATCCCGTACTCCACGCCGTCCCCCTCCGCCGCTCCCTCTGTGCCCCGGGGTGATCCTACTGCAGCGGAGAGGTGGAAGCCGGCCGCAAGCCGACCGAAAGTGGGACGAAAGCCTCGCATGCGAAGGTGCATCTCGAACGGCGACCCCCGACGGGGCGTCCCGCGGCAGGGGCCGCGGACCCGGCCGGGGGCACGACACGAGGAGCCAACGATGGCAAGCACCAAGGTGCCGGTGGTCCGGTTCGACGAGACCACCAAGAAGTTCGGCTCGCTGGTCGCACTCGACCGGCTGAGCCTGGACATCGATCAGGGCGAGATCGTCGGGCTGCTCGGCCCCAACGGGGCGGGCAAGACCACGACGCTGCGCACCCTGCTCGGACTCATGCGACCGACCTCGGGCCGCGCGCTGATCAACGGCGTCGCCGCCTGGGACGACCCGGTGACCGCGCTGGCGCAGGTCGCCTACATCCCCGGTGACGTCGCGGTGTGGCCGCAGCTGACCGGAGGGCAGATCCTCGACCTGCTCGGCGGTGTCTCCGGCGGGATCGACGAGGGCTACCGCGAGCAGCTCATCGAGCGCTTCGCGTTCGACCCGTCGAAGAAGGGCCGGTCGTACTCCAAGGGCAACCGGCAGAAGATCGCGGTCATCGCCGCGCTGTCCACCCGCGCGCCGCTGCTGGTCATGGACGAACCGACCAGCGGGCTCGACCCGCTGATGGAGGCCACCTTCCAGGCCTGCCTGCGGGAGGCCAAGCAGCGCGGGCAGACCATCCTGCTCTCCAGCCACATCCTGTCCGAGGTCGAGGCGGTCTGTGACCGGGTCGCGGTGCTTCGCCAGGGCGTGCTCGTCGAACACGGCACCCTGGCCGATCTGCGCCACCTGCACGCACACACCGTCGAGGCCACCTACGTCGGCACACCGCCGCAGCTCGAGGGGATCCCCGGGGTCCAAGACGTGCAGATCGCCGACGGCGCCATCCGCCTGCAGGTCGCGGGCTCGACCGATGCGCTGATCAAGGCGCTCGCCGCCGCCGAGGTGCCCTCCATCCAGCTGCGCGAGCCGAGCCTCGATGAGCTGTTCCACGCCTACTACGAGGACGACGCCACCGAGCGTGCGTCCGCCTGACGACGAGGAAGGCCGCACCGATGACGACCTCGACGCCCGCACCCGACACGACCCGACCCGTCACGACCGCATCCGATCGGCGAGCCGATCTGCCACCACGCCGTGAGCACGCGAGCCGAAGCTCGGTCTGGTTCACCCTCCTTCGCCACCACCTGCGCCTGCTGCGCGGAGGCGCCACCGCCTGGATCCTTGCGCTGACCGGGATCAGCGTCGGGGTCGTGGCGACCTTCGAGGACCGCTACACCACCCAGGCCGAGCTCGACGCGTTCGCCGACCTCGAGGGCGTGCCCGCCTTCGAGGCCATGCTCGGACGACTGGTTGGTCTCAACACCCTCGAAGGCGGCGTGCTCTCCCGCTGGGGGATGTTCGGCATCCTCGCCGCGGTGTGGGGGATGTTCGCCGCCGTCCGGCTCCTGCGCGGCGCGGAGGAGGTCGGCCACCTCGAGCAGCTCAGGGCCGGAGCCATCACCCCCCGTGCGCTGCTCAGTTCGGTCGTCGCTGCACTGCTCGCCACCCACCTGGTGCTGGCGGTGGCCATCGGCGTCACCCACAGCGCCGCCGGGATGGACCCCGCGACCGCCTGGGCCCTCGGTGGAGCCGCGGGGCTACTCACCGCCTGCTTCGCCGCCGCCGGGACGCTGGCCTCCCAGCTGGTTTCGACCCGCCGTCGTGCGGTCGGGATCGTGGGCGCGGCGCTCGGTATCAGCCTCGGGCTGCGCCTGATCGCCGCGGCCGGTGGCACCCCCGACTGGGTGTGGTGGACCACCCCGCTGGGCTGGCTCGGCTTCCTCCACGAGATCGACGCTGCCCAACTGACCGTGCTCGGCGCCTACGCCGTGCTGCTCGTGGTCCTGCTCGCCGCAGCCTTCGTCCTCGCCCATCGTGACCTGCACGCCGGCTTCTTGGGGAGCAGCGACGACACCCCACGCGGTGCGGTGCGCCCCATCCGGGGCCAGGCGTCCCTGGCCCGGCGGCTCACCCTGGCCTCGTCGAGGACCTGGGGTGCGGTGATCGGCCTGCTGGCGCTGACCTTCGGGCTGCTGGCCCGTGACTTCAGCGAAGCGGTCGCCGACCTGCCGACCATGGTCGAACTCGCGGATGCCGTCGGTTGGCTCGCGATCGACACCGCCGAGGGCATCGTCGCCTACACCTTCACGATCATCGCTCTGCTGCTCGCGGTGTTCGCCGTCGGCCAGGCCGTGGCCATCCGTGAGGAGGAGGCGTCCTGGCGCATCGAGCACCTGATGGTGCGTCCGCTGAGCCGCACCACCTGGTTGGCGACGCGGATCGTCCACAGCCTGGCCGCAATGGTGGCGCTTGCGCTGGTCGCCGGGGTCGGGGCCTGGGCCGGCACCGCGATCGTCGGCACCCCGGTCAGCTTCGTCGACGCGCTCGCGGCCGGACTCAACACGGTGTCCGTGGCCTGGCTCGCCTTCGGGCTGGGGATCGCCCTGGTCGGCGTCGTTCCGCGCCTCACCGCCCCGTTGAGCTACGGACTGGTGCTCGCGGCCTACCTGCTCGACTTCGTCGGCGGGATGCTCGAGCTGCCCGAGGCCGTTCTCGAGCTCAGCCCGTTCGCCCACCTCGCGTCGGTCCCGGTGGTCGAGATGAACCTCACCGCCACGGGTGTATCGCTCGCCGTGGCGGCACTCGGGATCGTCGTCGGACTCGTCGCGTTCCGGCGCCGGGACCTGCAAGAGGCCTGAGCGCTCCCTGGCATCCCGGAGTCTGCCGCACCGGACCCTGCCGCACCCGGTAGGGTCCGGTGCCATGCGTACGGCCCGCCAACTGCTGGTGATCGGCTATCCGTCACGCCTTCTCGCCGACCATCGGGCGCTGCTGGCGGCAGCAGGGGCGGCCGGGTTCGAGGCCGAGCTGGTCTCGCCCTCCCGGCTCGGGCTGGAAGTGTCGCCGACGGGTGAGCAGGTCGTGCTCGACGGGCTGGCGCCACTGCCTGACCAGAATCCACTGCCCGACCGGGGGGTGCTGCCCGAGGTCGTGCTGCCCCGGGGGGTGAACCGGCCCTGGCCGCTGCTGCGCCAGGTCCTCGCGTGCTGGCAGCGCGCCGGTGTCCGGGTCGTTCCTGACGTCGCGGCCGCGGAGCTCTGCGCCGACAAGCTGGTGACCACGCGGGCACTGGTGGCAGCCGGCGTGCCGGTGCTACCGACCGTCGGGGTGGCACCGGGGCCGGGAGTGGTGCTGCCCGGCGGGATCGGGACCGGCGAGCTGGTCGCCAAACCCGCCCGGGCTTCGAAAGCAGCCGGCGTCGAGCGCTACTCGGACCCGGCCTCGGCGCAGGCGGCGCTGGGTACCACCCGGTCGTTGCTCGCCGGGCTGGTCGACCACCACGTCGTGCAGCCCCTGGCCACCGGTGCTGGCACCGACTACCGGGTGATCGTCGCCCGGGTCGGCCATCGGGTGCTCGTTCCGGCCGTCACGCGCCGGCATGCCTCGGCCGGCGGGTTCGTGACCGACGGCGAGGTCGAGGACGTCCACGACCCGTGGCGCGACGTGCCCGAGGTGGTCGAGGTCGCCACCCGAGCGGTGCTCGCCCTCGGGTTGGCCTTCGGCGGCGTCGACGTCATCGAGCACGAGGGCCGGGCCGTGGTGTTGGAGGTCAACGCCTGGCCGGGCCTCGCCGCCGAGGTCCGGGGCTGGCAGCTCGCCGAAGTGCTCGTCGAGGTGGCCGCATCGGAGCCGGCGCCGTGAGCGGCGACGATCGGCTGCCCGCCGAGTCTGAGCTGCGGCTGCCCGCCGAGTCTGAGCTGCGGCTGCCCGCCGAGTCTGAGCTGCGGCTGCCCGCCGACGACCACACGCACACCGAATGGTCGTGGGACGCCC
>SLLJ01000492.1 GCA_007134165.1 Nitriliruptoraceae bacterium
CCGACAGCTCGGGCGCGAAACGTGACGACCACACCCGGTGGTGCAGTCGGTTGGTGTTCGTCAGCGCGAGCAGCAGCACGCCGGCGCGCCGCAGCCGCTGGAGCAGGTCGACGACCTGCTGGTCGACGCCGAGGTACAGGGCGTTGAAGTCGGCGGCGATCTCGGCGTCGTCGCCCCGCAGCTGCAGGTGCTCGCGTACGTGGGCGAGGTACTCCTGCTCACTGAGCTCGTCGCGCTCGAAGGCTTCGTAGGCGGCGTTTGGGTAGGCGGCCTCCACCTCGCGGCTGGGCAGCGGGCTTCGTGCTGCCCAGCGACGTCGGATCCGGTCCGGATCGATCCGGATGACCACGCCGCCGAGGTCACACAGCACCGTACGAACCTCGGACATCCACGCTCCTCGTCGGGCCCGACCGACCGTTCAGGACCACGGTGGCCCGTCGCGGGGGAAGCCGGGCGCCGGGCGCGACCCCCTGGGTCGGCGGGCACGATACCGCGGTTCGTCGACCGGGGAGGTGATGAAGGTCCGTTCATATCCGGGCCGAACCGCCGTTTCCGACGTGCGGACACGGCGCGACCATGAGGGTCAGGGCCGACGATGCGGCCACGATGCGGCCACGATGCGGCCACGATGTCCGACCACCCAGGGGTTGCCGATGAAGGTCCTCCACGACCGGCCGCTGGCAGGTCGGCCTCCACCACCCGAGCCGATGGTCGGGGCGCCGTGGGCCGCGGCCGGGACGCCTGGCGGGGCCGAACGCCGGACGGCACGGAGGGTCCGCCATCGGCTGCGGGCGGTGCTCGTGCCCGCCGTGCTGCTCGTCGTGGGTGGCGCCGCAGTGCTCGCGGCCGTGCTGCTGTCCGTGTCGAACTCCGTGCAGGTGTCGGTCGACGGGGAGGTCCTGAGCCTGCGGACCTTCGAGGAGAACGTCGCCGGGGTGCTCGGGCGCCTGGACGTCGAGGTGGGACCCGCCGACCGGGTCGAGCCCGCACCCGACACGCGCGTGCACGACGGGCTGCGCATCGTGGTGGACCATGCCAAGCACGTCGAGGTGGTGGTCGACGACAGCCCGCCACAGATGGTGGTCGCGGTCGTGGACACGGTCGCCGACGTGCTGCGCGCGGCCGAACTCGAAGAACTGCTGCAGCGCACGGCCCGGATCGACCCGGCCCCCGACGCCCCGGTGGCCGATGCCGCCCGCGTGGTGGTCGAGTTGCCCGCGCTGGTCACCCTCACCGCCGACGGTGAGCGACGCGAACTCGAGACCTTCGCGGACACGGTTGGTGCCACGCTCGCCGAAGCCGGGGTGGATCTCGGCGCGCACGACCGTCTCGATCCGCCCTCCGACCAGCTGCTCGACGGGCCCACACGCATCGTCGTGCAGCGTGTGGAGCTGGTCGAAGAGGTCGTGGAGGTGCCGATCGAGCACGGTGAACAGCGCCGCGACACCGATGCGCTGGTCGAGGGCGAAACCGAGGTGCACACCGAGGGCCGCGACGGTCGACGTCGCGAGGTCTGGGAGGTGACGATGCTGGACGGCGAGGTGGCGCACCGCGAGCTCATGACCGAGCAGGTCGTCACCGAACCCAGCGACCGGGTGGTGCTGGTCGGGACGGCGTCGCCGGTACGTGAAGCCCAGGAACTGCTCAGCGACCTCGGGTACCCGGCGGGTCCGGTCGACGGGGTCGAGGGCGCCCAGACCCGCCGGGCCCTGTGTGCCTGGCGCCGGCTGGAGGGCGACGAGGTCGGTCGCGACGGGCTGCGGCCCGGGGAACTCGAGGCACTGCGCGCGACCACGGGGCTGCCGGCCGCCCCGTCAGGACGGGGAGTCAGCGTGGACAAGACCTGCCAGACGATCGCGCTGCGGGAGGCCGGCCAGTGGCAGCGGGTGGAGGCGGCGTCGACCGGCCGCGGCGGGCTGCCACGTGCGGGGGAGTACCGGATCCGTTGGCGGCTGGCTGGCTGGCACACCTCCACGCTCTACCCCGCGGCGCGGCCCAACATGTACAACAGCATGTTCTTCCACGGTTCGATCGCCATCCACGGGGCGAGGCATGTGCCAACCCACCCGGCCAGTGCCGGATGCGTCCGGGTCACGCCTGCGATCGCGGATGTGCTCTTCGCACGGCTGCAGACCGGAGATCCGGTGACGGTGGTCGGCGCCTACTGATCCCCAGCCGCCGAACGGAGGTGGGTCCGGACCTCAGGCCGCCACGCTCGGTGGGGTGGCGCCGACCGGTGCGGCGTCGTCGGCGGCGGCCAGGGTCTCGAGCTCGACCTGGCCGCGGGCGAGAGCGACCAGGGCGCGCACGATCCGCTCGAGGTGGCCGGCGAGCTGCTCGTCACGCAGGTTGCCTTCGGCGGTGAACGCCTCGTGAGCGGCGGCGACGGGCAGGTCGAGCGGAACCACCCGAGCACCGATCCGATCGGCGATCCGGCGGGTCTCGGCCTGAGCCCAGGCGGCACCGAACCGGCTCGGGCTGGCGCCGACGACCGCGAGTGGCTTGCCGGCGAGCACCGCATCGCCGCCGGGCCGCGACGCCCAGTCCAGCGCGTTCTTCAGCGGCCCGGTGAGCGAGCCGTTGTACTCCGGGCTGGCGATCAGCACCGCGTCGGCGGCCTGGATCGCGGCGTGGAACGCACGCACGGCCTCGGGCTGGGGCGCCACCTCGAGGTCCTCGTCGAACAGCGGGAGTGTGGCGACGTGGTCGGTCACCTCGAGGATGACGTCGTCGGGCAGCAGGCGTGCCGCGGCGGCGAGCAGGCGGCGGTTGAGGGAGTCGGTGCGCAGGCTTCCGCTGAGTCCGAGGATGTGCATGGCGTCTCCGATGCGTCGCGGGGGCGAGGTCAGGGCCCGAGCGGTGGCCGGTGACCGGCGCAGACCGCACGGGGATCACCCGCGGTTCGGACGCGGGACCCTGGCCAGACGGGAACCCCGCCGTGGCCGCCCGCCTTCCGCCTCAGCGGCTGCGGTGGCGTACCCGCATCGGGACCACCCCACGCGGCCGGTAGGTGGCACGGGGCTGGGCCGGGGGCACCGGGCGGCGGGCGTCGACCGGCTCGAGCCGCAGCCGGCGGGCGATCGCCAGCAGGATGATGCGCGACTCGAGCAGCGCGAACTGCTCGCCCAGGCAGCGACGGTTACCGCCCCCGAAGGGCACGTAGGCACCCTTGGGCAGGTCGCGCTCGGGCCGCTGCAGCCAGCGGCACGGGTCGAAGCGCTCCGGGTCGGGGAACCAGCGCGGATCGCGGTGGGTGACGTACTGGCTGACCAGCACGTGCGCGCCGGCGGGTACGGCCACTCCACCCACCTCGACGTCTTCCAGGGCGCGGCGCGGGGCGACCCACACCGGCGGAGCCAGGCGCATGGTCTCGTTGAGGACCATCCCGGCGACCGGAGCGGCCAGCGCCTCCTCGAGGGTCGGGGCCCGGTCCTCATCCAGCCACGCCTGCGCGTCGGCCTCGTCCTCGAGCGCCGCGCGGACCTCGGGGGCGGTGGCGAGGTAGGCCGCCGCCCAGGTCAGCACGTTGGCGGTGGTCTCGTGGCCGCTGAGGATCAGGGTCAGGACCTCGTCGCGGACCTCGTCGTCGGTCAGGCCGCTGCCGTCGTCGTCTCGTAGGGCCAGCAGCAAGCCGAGCAGGTCGTCGGTGCGCGGGTCGTAGCGCTCGGGGTCGGTGCCCGCGGCGCCGGCGCGCCCGGCCGCGTGACGCTCGGCGATGAGCTGCTCGGCGACCTCGGCGAGGTCGTCCGCGGCCCGGGGGAAGGCGCGGAACCAGGGCAGCGGCAGCCGGTCGAGCCGGTCGAGGCCCGGCAGCATGGTGCGCTCGATGCGGTCGATGGCGATCTCCATCGAGTGCGCAATGCGTGCCGAATGCTCCCGGGCATCCGTGCCGAACAGGGTGCGCGCGACGATGTCGAGGGTCAGCGCCATCATCCGTGGCCCGACCGGGATCACCGTGCCGTCGTGCCAGCGGTCGAGCTCGTCGGTGGTCGAGCGCGCCATCGTGCCGGCATACCCGTCGAGCCGCTCGCGGTGGAAGGGCGCGTGCATCATGCGCCGGTGGCGCAGATGGATCGGCTCCTCGTTGGTCAGCAGTCCCTCGCCGAGCACCTTGCGCATGCGGTCGAAGCCCACGCCCTTGGCGAACGAACGGGTGGCCCGTACCAGCACCGTGTCGACCATCTCGGGGGCGAACATGCCGAGGAAGAGCTGGCCGTTGAGGCTGAAGGACACCGCGTCGCCGTAGCGGCGGTGCAGGTCGAGCAGGAACGCCGGGGTGTCGGCCAGGAACTTCGCCAGCGTCACCCCGGGCACCGTCAGGCCCGGACCGGGCGGCAGCTCGCCTGGGTAGTCCCGTCGGCTGAGCGGCGGGGGCAGCGGCGCATACGAGTCGGGGCGAGGGGCGGTGAAGGCGCGTGGCATGGTGGGTCTCCCGGGCCTGGCGCACGGACCTCGACCCCCACGGCCGCTGCCGGTGCGCTGCCCGACAACCGTACCGATCCGGTGCTGCGCCACCCGCGTCGAGGCACTCCTGGCCGGTGCGGCCGTGGGCCGGACGTGCCAGACTGCCGGTTTCCCCCCACCTCGACGCCAGGGAGACCGCGTATGTCACGTCCGTCGCAAGGGGAGCTCGCCGAGCGTGGCAAGGCCGAACGTCAGCGGGTGGGCCGGCGCTCGCACGCCACGTTGCTGCACGAGGGCCGGGTGGACCCGATCGCGGTGCTCGCCGCCCAGCACGACGCCCGGGTTCCCGAACTGCTCGGGCTGCGCTACGCGCGCATGGCGGCCTCGCCGTTCACGTTCCTGCGCGGGTCGGCGGCGGTGATGGCGGCCGATCTCGCGCGCACCCCGACGACCACGCTCGAGACCCAGCTGTGCGGCGACGCCCACCTGCTCAACATCGAGACCTTCGCCACCCCCGAGCGGCGGCTGGTGTTCGACGTGACCGACTTCGACGAGACCATCCGCGGGCCCTTCGAGTGGGACCTCAAGCGGCTGGCGACGTCGTTTGTGCTCGCAGCACGGGATCGGGGTTCGCAGGTCGAGGTGGCCGACGAAGCGGTGTACGCCTGCGTCACCAGCTACCGCGCGACGCTGCGGGAGCTCGCCGAGTCGGACGTGCTCGACGTGTGGTACGCGAGTGTGAGCGAGCGTGACGTGCTCGATGTGCTCGGTGCGCAGGGTGTGGACGGCGAACTCGGTGAGCTCGGCGAGGACCTGCTCGACACCACCACCGAGGTGTTCACCAAGGCCCGGCGCCGGACCAGCAAGCGGGAAGCCAGCCGGTTGACCGAGGAGGTCGATGGCCGGCTGCAGATGCGCGAGGATCCGCCGGTGCTCTCCCGCGAGGTGCTGCCCGACGACCGGCGGGAGTTGGCCACCCGCTACCTCGAGGCCTACCAGGCCAGCCTGCCGGTGCACCGCCGACGTCTGCTCGCGCGCTTCGAGGTCGTCGACGTCGCCCGCCGGGTGGTGGGCGTTGGCAGTGTGGGTACCCGTTGCTACGTGATCCTGCTCCACGGACGCGATGAGGACGACCCGCTGGTGCTGCAGGTCAAGGAGGCGGGACCCTCCGTGCTCGAGGAGCACCTCGACACCGTGGCGCCGCGGCCCCACGGACGTCGGGTCGTCGAGGGGCAGCGCACGATGCAGAGCGCCAGCGACGTCTTCCTCGGCTGGCTCACGGCGGTCGGACCCGACGGGGTCGAGCGCGACTTCTACGTCCGGCAGTTCCGCAACATGAAGGGCAAGATCCGCCTCGAGCGCCTCGACGCCGCCGGGCTGGTCGCCTACGCACGGCTGTGCGGGCACCTGCTGGCCGATGCCCATGCACGTGGCTGCCAGCCGCAGCTGCTGGCCAGCTACCTCGGGCGCAGCGACGGGTTCGTGGAGGCGATCATCCGCTTCTCCCACGACTATGCCGACGTCACCGAGCGCGACCACCAGGCGCTGCTCGACGCCATCGCCGATAGGCGTCTGCCCCATGAGCCCGAGGGCTGAGCGCCGCGCGGGGTGCCGGGCTCGCACGGGACGCCCACGTTGTCCACAGGCCCCGGGGGATCCGCAGCGGGTCGCGCACACCGGGCGCCGTAGGCTGCCCGCCGGTCGCAGCCGTTGCGAACCGTCCGGGAAGGTGTCAACCTATGACCGTCGAAGAGCATCGTCGGATGGCCCTGCACCGCGCCATCGTGGATGCGTGGGGTCAGGAGGTCGCGGACACCATGTTCGAGTTGGTCGCACCTTCCGGACACGAACTCGCCACACGGGCCGATATCGAGATGATCCTCGAGGCCATCGAGGCCATGGACCGCCGTTGGCAGGAGCAGCAGGCGGCGAGTGAGGCCCGCTGGAGGGAGCGCTTCGACGCCATCCAGGCCCGTTGGCAGGAGCAGCAGGCGGCGAGTGAGGCCCGCTGGAAGGAGCGCTTCGACGCGATCCAGGCCGGCTGGCAGGAGCAGCAGGCGGCGAGTGAGGCCCGCTGGAAGGAGCGCTTCGTGACGGGCGAGGACCGGTCGCAGGAGCGCTTCGAGGTGAGCGAGAGGCGGTCGCAGGAGCGCTTCGAGGTGAGCGAGAGGCGGTCGCAGGAGCGCTTCGAGGCCAGTGAGTCGCGGGCGCAACAACGGCACGATGAGGGCGAGGCCCGCTGGCAGGAGCGCTTCGAGGCCAGTGAGTCGCGGGCGCAACAACGGCACGATGAGGGCGAGGCCCGCTGGCAGGAACGGCACGAGGCTGCCGAGGCTCGCTGGAGCACACAGCTCGAGGCCGTCGAGCACCGACTGACGGCGACCTTCGAGCGGGGCCTGCGCGGCGCGATCACCACACAGACCCGCACCCTGGTGCTCTCCCAGCTCGGGGCGGTGGTGGTGATCGCCGGGCTCGCATTCGGGCTCAGCGGCTGATGCTCGACCACGGCCGGCGGTGCGGGCGGGTCGCCTCCCTGGTGGCGACGAGCGAGAGTTGGATCGTCTGACGTGGGCGAGCTCAGCCGTCGAGGAAGTCGCGCAGCACCTGGGTGTAGCGCTCCGGCTCGTTGAGATACGGAAAGTGCCCGACGCCCTCGAGCGTCACCAGCTGCGCGTGCGGGTAGGTCTCGCGCAGCATGGTGCGTAGCTGCGGGGCGACCAGCGGATCGTTGTCGGCCTCGATCAGCAGGATGTCGCGCCCCTCGAGCGGCCCCGGCGCGACCTCGAACGGGTCGATCACCGCCCGGTAGCGGGCCACGAACTGCGCCTTGCTCATCGCCCCGTGGCCCTGCTCGAGCAGGTAGGCGGCGACCAGGGGGTCGCCGGAGGCGGCCGGTACCACCTCGGCCTCGATGTTGCTGCGGAAGGCACCGAGCACGAGCCACTCAGGGATCACCGGCAGCAGCGTGCCGAGCACCCGGTTGTCCTCACGGATGACGTCGTTGGGCGGGAAGGTGTTGGCGAACACCGCCCGCTCGATGCGCTCGGGATGCTGCTGCACGAGGTACTGCGCGAGGTACCCGCCCAGCGACGAGCCGACCACCGAGGTGGTGGCCAACTGCTCGGCGTCGAGCACGGCGAGCACGCCGTCGGCCATGCCGCTGAGCGAGGGCACCGGCGGGTAGGTCACCGCCGCCACCGTGTGGGTGTCGGCCAGCGCGTCGAGCTGCTGGAACCAGATGTCGTGCGCGCCGCCCATGCCGTGCAGGAGCAGCACCGGCGGGCCGCTGCCGAGCACCACGTAGTCGAAGCTCTGCCCGTCGACCTCGACCTGCGCCGGGCGGTGCTCGGCGCGGAAGGCGGTGAGGGCGGCGACGGTGTCGCCATCCACCTCGGCGTACAACTCGTCGACGCCCGGGTCGGAGACGGGGACCAGGTACAGCGCGATCACCCCGATCGCCAGCACTCCACCCGCGATCAGCGCCACCCGACGTCGCGTGCTCATCGTGCGCCTCCCCGCGGCTGCGCCGCTCGTTGACGGTCTTGAGCCTACGTGTCGGACTGGTCTCGCCTGGCGCCGAGTTGCCGGCGGGCGTGGCGTCGAGCACGCTTGCGCGCATGGACCCTGCCCTGAACAACGCTGACCACGCGGCCCCCGCCGACCATGCGGCCACGACCGCGATCCAGGCGGGCCGTGGTGCCGCGCTGCCCGGACGTCCGCTGAACGTCGCACCGAGCCTGGCCTCGAGCTTCCGGCGCGGCAACGGCGAGGTGCCGGGCGACGCCCGGTCGTATGCGCGCGGCGACGCCACCGAGGGCTGCGAGGCGCTCGAGGCGGTGATCGGGCAGCTCGAGAGCGGAACCGCGGTGGCCTTCGCCTCCGGCATGGCGGCGATCGCCGCAGCGCTGGACCACGTGCGCCCCGGCGGTCGGCTGGTCGTGCCCGACGCCTGCTACCAGGGCACCTCGGCGCTGTCCGAGCACGTCGCGCGGACCCGAGGTGCCGCGCTGCGACGGCTTGCGTCGGAGGACACCGCCGGGTGGGTGGCCGCGCTGCGTACCGCGGATGTGGTGCTACTGGAGTCGCCGACCAACCCGCTGCTGCGGGTGGCCGACCTGCCCGCCATCGGTGCTGCGGACCCCGCCCGCCGCGCGGTGCTGGTGGTGGACAGCACCCTGGCCACCCCGCTCAACCAGCAGCCGCTGGCGCTCGGCGCCGACGTGGTGGTGCACAGCGCCACCAAGGCGATCGGCGGTCACGCCGACCTGGTGCTGGGCGTGGCCGTCGCCCGCAAGGACGGGCTGATCGACGCACTGCGCACCCACCGGACCTTGCACGGAGCGGTTCCCGGAGCGATGGAGACCTTCCTGGCGACCCGGGGGGTGCGCACCCTGCCGCTGCGCCACGAGCGGGCGCAGGCCAACGCCAGCACCCTGGCCGCGCGGCTCGAGCAGCACCCGGTGGTGACCGTCGTGCACTACCCGGGCCTGGCCTCCCACCCCGACCACGCGCTGGCGGATGCCACCCTGGCCGGGTTCGGGTCGGTGCTGTCCTTCGAACTCGACGGGGATGCGGCCACCGCCGATCGGCTCTGCGCCACGCTGCGGCGCATCGTGCACGCGACCAGCCTCGGCGGGGTCGAGTCCACCCTCGAGCGCCGTGCGGCGGTACCGGGCCAGGAGCACCTGCCGCCCACCCTGCTGCGCCTGGCGGTGGGCTGCGAGCACGTCGACGATCTGTGGGCGGACCTGACCTCGGCGCTGGCCGCCGCCACCGCCTGAAGCGCCGCCACCGCCTGAAGCGCCGCCACCGCCGGCAGCCCGCTCCCCGCGAGTAGAGTGGGCCGAGCCAGAGCGGAGGCAGTGCTGATGGACGAGCCCGAGCCGACCTTCGAGACCGACGACACGCGGGTCTGGTACCTGCGCACCGCGGCGAGCACACAGGGTGCGGTCCACGAGCAGCGCGTCGAGTACCGCCCCGGCTCGCCCTTCCCGCCCACCCACCTGCACCCGGAGCAGGACGAGCACTTCGAGGTGGAGTACGGCGAGATGCTCTTCGTGGTCGACGGCGAGGAGCACCTGCTGGCGGCAGGCGACACGATCGACATCCCGCGGGGCACCGCCCACCGGGCCCGCAACCACTCGGGGGAGCGGCCTGCGTTCGTGCGCTGGGAGACCCGGCCGGCGTTGCGCAGCGGGGAGTTCTTCGCGGTGGCCGCGCGACTGGGCACCGAGGCGGGTCTGCTCAAGGCCGCCCTGCTCGCCCACGAGTACCGCGATGTGTTCCGGCCGGCGGGCCCGGTCGGTCGGCTCGTGCCGGTGGTCGCCCGGTTGGCCAGGCTGCGGGGACTGCAGCTCCCGGAGCCAGAGCTGCCAACGGCCGGCTGACCACCCACCGGCTGGCTGACGCTCACCCAACGGCCGGCTGACCACCCACCGGCTGGCTGACGCTCACCCACCGGCTGGCTGACGCTCACCCGGTGGTGGGCAGCACGATCATCGCGCAGGTGCCTGACGGTGTGGCCGACACCGTGAGCTGACCGCCCTCGCCGGCGACCAGCGCGCGGGCCAGGGGCAGGCCCCGCCCGCGGGAGCGCTCGGCGGCGGGCGCGGCGCGCAGCGTGCCGTGGACCGGTCCCTCGTCGAGCACCTCGAGCCGAAGCGACGCGTCCGGTTCGTCGGGCCGGGCCGGGGTCAGGCGCACGGTGATGGTGCCGGTGCCGTGCTCGAGCGCGTTGTCGAGCAGCACCTGCAGCGCCTGGGCGATGGCGGCCGGGCGGACGCGCACCGCGGGGACCGGCAGCACCTCGACGTCCACGCGGCGGTCGTGCTCGGCGGCAAGCGCCCGCCAGCCGGGCAGGCGCTCGGCGATCATGGCCCCGAGGTCGGCTTCCACGTCGGGGCCGTCGACCCGGGTCAGGGTCACCAGGTCGTCGATGGTGGCCTCGAGCCGGTCGGCCTCCGTGAGCGCGGCGCGGACCTCGGGGCGGTCGGGGTCCATGGCCTCGAGCGTCTCGAGCTGCAGGCGCAGCGCGGTCAGTGGCGTGCGCAGCTGGTGGGAGGCGTCGGCGGTGAACGCGGTCGAGCGCTCCACCGCGCGTCCGAGCCGCGCGGCGGTGTCGTCCAGCGCGGCGGCGATGTCGTCGGCCTCGGGCAGGCCGCTGCGCGTGGCCCGGGCCGAGAAGTCGCCCTGACCGAGCCGGCGGGCGGAGCCGGCCAGCGCCTCGAAGGGCTGTGCCAACCGGCGCCCGAGCCACCACGCCCCACCGGCGGCCGCGCCGGCCACCGCCGCGCCCACCCCGGCGATCAGGATCCAGGCGGCCTGCACCTGTCCGCGCAGGGCCGTGTCGGGCTGGGTGGCGTGCAGCACCACCGGCCGGCCGCACACCAGGGTGGACAGCGGCACCGCGACCGCGAGTTGACCGGCACCGACCCGCCGTCCGATGCGGCCCGCGGTGGCATCGGCGAACTCGGCGCCGACGCGCGTTCGACCGTCGGCGGAGGTGGTGACCAGCAGCCCGCCGCCGACCGTGAGCACGCTGATCTCAGCCGGGGCGTCGCCGACCTGGGTGACCCGCAGCTGCAGCTCCGAGCAGCTGCGGGTGGTGACGTCGAGCACCAGCGCGAACTGCTCGACCGACCCCTGCAGCGCGTCCAGTGCCCGGGCTTCGAGCACGCCCCGCACCGCGATCGCCAGCGGCAGCGCCAGCGCGAGCAGCGCGGCCAGCGCCAGCGCCAGCGACGAGCGCAGCAGCCGCCGCCTCACGCGTCGGGCTCGAAGCGCAGGCCCACGCCCCGCACCGTGGTGAGGTAGCGGGGGTCGGTCGGGTCGTCGCCGAGCTTGCGGCGCAGCGAGGACACGTGCACGTCCAGGGTCTTGGACCCGCCGAGCCAGCGGGTCTGCCACACCTCACGGGCGATCTGTTCGCGGGTCACCACCCGGCCGGCGTTGGTGGCCAGCAGGGCGAGCAGGTCGAACTCCTTGGCGGTGAGTTCGAGTTCGCGCTCACCCTGCCACACCCGGCGGGCGCCGAGGTCCAGACGCAGGTCGCGCGCGCGGAGCTGCCCGTCGTCGGGGCCGCGGGCCGCGGCGGCCCGGCGCAGCAGGGCGCGCAGGCGCGCCTGCAGCTCGGCGAGCCGGAACGGCTTGGTCACGTAGTCGTCGGCGCCGGCATCGAGTCCGACCACCACGTCGGTCTCGCTGGTGCGGGCGGTGAGCACCAGGATCGGCAGGTCGGGGCCCTGCTCCTGGCGCAGCCGTCGGCACACCTCGACGCCGTCGAGGTCGGGCAGCCCGAGGTCGAGGACCACCGCATCGACCCCCCAGGCGGCCTCGAGTGCGGCGCGGCCACTGGCCACCCGCCGCACCTCGTGTCCGGAGGCGGCCAGGGCGGCGCGCAGTGGGGTGGCGATGCCGTCGTCGTCCTCCACCAGCAGGATCCGCGTGGGGGTCTGCACGCAACCGACCTCCCTCGGCGCTCCCGAGCAGCGTACGCCCCGGTCGCACCGCACGACGTCGAGGACCTCGAGTTCGCCCAGGTCCACGGCCGTGCCACGTGCAGGTGGTACAGCGCGGGTTCAGCACGGGGCGCGGTCGGGGCGGGCCACGTCGCGGCCGATCTCACCTTCCGCTTACCTGCCCGAACCCGCACCTCACCGCGCCCGGGACCTGCTTGACCTCCCGCTGCGTACGGTCGGCACTGAGCTACCAGGCCGAGCTGCCGACGCCACAGGAGGTGCCGCATGGACCCCCGAACCACGCTCGCCGATCCCCGCGCGACCGTCACCGATCCCCGCGCGACCCACCTCGACCGCCCGCCGCCCGCCGGGTCGGCCGAGCGTCTGCCTCCGCCACCGCCGACGGCGGGCCGCCCGCCATCGTCCACCCCGCGCGGCCGCATCCGGCTCGGCTGGTGGCAGTGGCTCGCGATCGCCCTGGTCGGCGCGCTGGGTGCGGCCGGGGTGGTCGTCCCGGTCGCGCTGCTCTCCGACGACGGCGCCGCCTCGACGCCCGCCGCCTTGCCGTCGGCCGACCCTGCGCCGCCCGGCGGATCCGACGCTGACGCCGACGCACTCGCCGACGCACTCGCCGGCGCCTCCACGCCGGTCGCCGCGATCGCCCGGCAGGTCTCGCCGTCGGTGGCGCGGGTGGACGCCCGCACGGCGATGGGCGCCTCGGCCGGCTCGGCGGTCGTGTACCGCGCGGATGGGGTGCTGGTGACCAACGCCCACGTGGTCGGCGGCGCCGATCGCGTCACCGTCACCCTGCCCGACGCCGAGCGCATGGACGCTGTGGTGGTCGGCGCGGACCCGTCCAACGATCTGGCCGTGCTGCGGGTGGATGCCGAGGACCTGCCGGTGCCAGCTTGGAGTGAGGTGGACAACATGCCCGAGGTCGGCGAGTCAGTCGTGGCGATCGGCTCACCGTTCGGGCTGGATGGCACGGTCACCAGCGGCATCGTCAGCGCGCTGGGACGCTCGCTGTCGACCCCACAGGTCGCACTCGTCGACCTCGTGCAGACCGACGCGGCCATCAACCCGGGCAACTCCGGCGGTGCGCTGGTCGACAGCCAGGGCCGGGTCATCGGGGTGAACACCGCCATCGCCAGCCGCGGCGGCGGCAACGAAGGCGTGGGCTTCGCGATCCCGGCGACCACGGTCACCCCGGTGGTGGAGCAGTTGCTCGAGCACGGCCAGGTGCAGTTGGCCTACCTCGGCGTCTTCGGCCAGACCGTCGACCCCGACACCGCACAGTTGTACGGGCTGGGTGTCGATGCCGGGGCCGTGGTCGTCGAGGTGGAGCCGGGCAGCCCGGCCGACCGGGCCGGCCTGCAGCCCGGCGACATCGTCGTCGCGGTCGACGGCGACCCGGTGCGCTCGATGCCCGACCTCGCCGGTCGCGTGCAGCTGCGTGCTCCGGGCGACGAGGTCGAGCTCGAGGTGGTGCGCGAGGGTCGGACCCGCACCGTCAGCGCCGAGCTGCAACCGCGGCCCGAACCGGCGTCGGGCTGAGGGTCACCCCTCCGACACGCCGCGGACACCATCCCGACCCTCAGGTCGGCCGCGGTCACCGCTGGATGGCCACCTCGGGCGTACTTCACGGTCGCCGGGGTGGCCGATCCTCGCCTCGTTCGATTGAGGTCGCACGCCGAATGCCGATGGTTCCCCGAGAAGAACCTCCAAGGAGGTGACCGCCATGACGGCCACGCCTGCCCGCGCGCACACCGACATCCTGTCCTGCCACCTGGCCGATTACGCCCCCGGGCGGATCACCTCCGTGCCCGACGCCGCCTGGCCCGCAGGACTGCGCGGTGACCCCGCACCCGACGGGGTGGTGACCACCATTCCCCGCTACGCCCTGGACCTGCTGGCCCCGGACCATGAGCTCGATCTCATCCGGCTGCGCGACCTGCTGTTCGGTCCGGAGCGGGCGCAACTCGACGAGCTGGCGGTGCCGGTCGCCCGGCACGCCGAGCGGTTGTGGGTCGTCGCCGACCCCGAGGTGCTCGCCGCGCAGCTGGCGTTGGTCGCCGACCGGGTCCGCATTCGGTTGACCACGCTCACGGCCGGCTAGGGTCGCCGGCATGCGCCGGCCTCAGCACCGCGTCGAAGGCACCCCGCCCGCGGGACGGGTCCGGATCGCGGCCCTGGTCGGGTTCGCGCTGATCGTCGCCGTTTCCGGTGCCTGCGCCGGGCCCGACGTGACGCTCACCCCCGAGGTCCCGGCGCTGCATCCGCAGGTCGATGCCTGGCCAGCGTCGGTCGTGACCATCACGCCCGAGCCGGACCGCGACGGTGCGGCGCCGGAGGGGGCTGACGGCACGGTCCGCGTCGACGTGCGGGTGGCCGACACCGAGGAGAGGCGCGCCCGCGGCCTGATGCAGATTGCCGAGGTGCCGGAAGGCAGCGGGATGCTGTTCGTGTTCCCGAGCGATCACCACGGGGCGTTCTGGATGCGCGACACCCTGGTGCCGCTGGACATCGCCTTCGCGCGCGCGGACGGGACCATCGCCGCGGTGCTGACCATGCCGGTCTGCGAGGAGGACCCCTGTCCGCTGCATCACCCCGGCGCCACCTACCGCGTCGCTCTGGAGGTGCCCGCCGGCTGGTTCGCGGCGGTCGGGGTGGAGGTCGGCGACCGGTTGCACTGGACCGACCCGCAGCCGGCCGGTACCGCCTCCTGAGCCGGTCGCGGCGGGTAGGGTGCTGAAGGTGCGGACGTCGGTTCCGCGAGGAGGAGTCGGACGCATGCGCGTTGCCTACGTGGGGCTCGGGGCGATGGGCCGTCCGATGGCTGCCAACCTCGCGGCGAGCTTCCCGACCACCGTGTTCAACCGTACCGCGAGCGTCGCGCACGACCACGTCGCGGTCCACGGGGGGCGGGCGGTCGAGCAGCTCACCGACCTCGCGGATGCCGAGGTGGTGTGCAGCTGCCTGCCCACCGACGTCGAGGTGGCGGCGGTCGCGCGGGTGCTCGGGCCGCTGCTCACCCCGGGAACCGTGTGGCTCGATCACACTTCGGGTGCCCCTCAGGGCAGCCGGGATACCGCCGCCGGACTCTCCGCGCACGGGGTCGACTACCTCGACGCGCCGGTCTCCGGGGGGACCGACGGGGCCGCACGCGGGGCGTTGACGGTGATGGTCGGCGGGGACGCAGCCACCCTCGATCGGATCCGGCCGGTGCTCGGCGCGGTGGCCGAACGCGTCGTGCACGTCGGTGGAGTCGGTGCCGGGATGGCGGTCAAGGCCGTCAACAACGTGCTGCTCGCGACCTCGCTGCGGGTCGCGGCGGAGGGCCTGGCCGCCCTGGCGCGGCTCGGGATCCCAGCGGCCACCGCCCTAGAGGTCATCAACGCCTCCTCGGGACGCTCGTTCGCGACCGAACGTCTGGTGCCGGAGCGGGTGCTGGATCGGACCTTCCCGTTCACCTTCGCTCTCGAGCTGCTGGCCAAGGACGCCACGCTGGCCGAGGCGGTGGTGGCCGACGCCGGCTCCCAGGCGCCGCTGCTCGCCGCGGTGGCCGCGCTGACCCGCGAGGCCGCGGCCGAGCTTGGGCCCGGTGCCGACCACGTGGAGCTGGTGCGGGTGGTCGAGGTGGCCGCCGGGGTGCAGCTCGGCGCCGAGGACGAGGACCGCCCGACCGCCTAGCCCCGCCGCTCAGGGGCAGCGCTCGGCCGCGAAGTTCTCGACCGCCTCGATGGCGGCCTGCTGCTCGGCGCCGATCAGCTCCCCGAGCACATCCATGGCCTGCGCCGGGTCCTGCCACCCACCTCGGCGGTCGATCTGCTCGATGGTCTGGGTCCACAGCTCGACGATGACGTCGGACTCGGCCCGGATCTCGGATGGGGCGAGCGCGCCGAGGGTGAGGTTGCCGGCGGCGACCTGCTCGAACTCCTCGCGGAAGGCGTCGGGGTCGTCGAGATCCGCCGGGGTGAGACCGGTCAGCTGCTCACGGGCGGCGCACCATGCTTCGAGCGACCGCTCGGGCAGCGGGTCGGGTACGCCGGTGTCCGACGTCCCGGCTTGTGGGTCGGGTGCGCTGCGTGTCGAGAGGTAGACGAGGACCACGGCCACGGCCAGCACGATCGCCAGTGCCGCCAGGACGGCCGCCGTCAGGGCTCGTCCGAGGCCGGGGCGCGGCGGCACGGGGGGTGGAGCGGAGGCAGACGGGGGAGGTGGGTCAGCGTTCGGTGTGGTCATCGGTCAGGCTCCGGTCCGTCGTTCAACGGTAGGTGCGGGCGACTCCCCGACGCCAGGTGACGGTGTGCGTAGCGGCTAGGATGAACCCACGCTCACCGGAGGCGATCATGCTCGAGATCTGGCAGTGGGTCCTGCTCGTGTTCCTGGTGCTGCTGCCCTTCGCGCTGATGCTCGACTTCTGGCCGCACCGTGAACGGCTCGACGCCCAGGGCCGCTCCCTGCCGCGGGAGTGGCGCCCGCCGACCACCAAGGTGCCCGAGCCCGACCACCACTGAGCAGCCGACCACCGTGGGGCGCCGGGTGCCACCGGGCGCCCCGCTCACCCAGCGCGTTGCCGCCCGGCGGCCATGGTCGCCAGCAGTTCGGGGACGATGCCGGCGAGGAGGTCCGCGGGCAGGTCGTGGCCGAGCCCGGGGACTTCGAGGTAGCGCGCCCCCGGGATCGCGGCGGACAGCGCCCGCCCGCCGGAGATGTCGATGAGCCGGTCGGCGGTGCCGTGCACGATCAGGGTGGGTGAGGTGATCTCCGCCAGCGCGGCGGTGCGGTCACCGTCGGCCAGGATCGCCGCGAGCTGCCGGGCGGTGCCCTCGGGATGCACGCCTCGCTCCCACTGGGCGTGGGCGAGCGCACGCACCCGCCCGGTATCGACGTGGCCGGGGCTGCCGATGACCTCGGCGGCGGCGAGCTCGGCAGCCACGTAGGCGTCGAGGTCGGGCGCCGGATCCCGGGTCAGCACCCACCGGGCCTCGGGATGCGGGAGTCCCACGCTCCAGTCACCGGTGGTGGTCATCAGCAGGTGCAGGCTCGCGACCCGCTGCGGCCAGCCGAGCGCGAGGCGCTGGGCGATCATGCCGCCCATCGACACGCCGACGACGTGCGCCCGGCCGACCTCCAGGTGATCGAGCACCTGGACGAGGTCTGCGGCCAGATCCTGAAGCGCGTAGACCGCAACCGGGATGCCGTCCGGCGTTCGCTGGATGCCGGCGAGCCCGCCCGGAAGCACGCTCGAGCGGCCGGTGTTGCGGTTGTCGGCGGCGAGCGTGCGGTAGCCCGCCGCGTGCAACTCGGTGAGTAGCTCGGGAGGCCAGGCCGTGCGGTGCATCCCGAGCCCGGCGACGAGCAGCACCACCTCGGCGTCGTCGGGACCGGTGAGGTCGATGTCGAGGTACCGCTCGCCGACCGGGATCCGCTCGCCCGTGAGTGGTCCGGCGAGCCGTACCAGATCGATCGGGTCAGGGTCCGAGGTGGCAGTCGGGGTCATGGAGGTGTCCTTGCTCGGAACGCGATGGCAGCGACATCAAAGCTGAGTCGATCCGACTAAAGTTTCTTCAGCCGTTCCCAGCATGAGCCTTGGCGCGGCAGCGTGCAGTTCGTACCGTAGAGGATGACGCCGAGGCGAGCACCCCGCCCGGCACCGCGTACCAGACCAAGGAGGCCACGACATGCCCAAGGCTGTCGGAATCGACCTGGGGACGACCAACTCGGTCGTGTCCGTCATGGAGGGCGGGGAGCCCACCGTCATCGCCAACGCCGAGGGGCAGCGCACCACGCCGTCCGTGGTCGCGTGGTCGAAGTCGGATGAGGTCCTCGTCGGTGAGGTCGCCAAGCGGCAGGCCGTCACCAACCCCGACCGCACCGTGCGGTCGGTCAAGCGCCACATCGGATCCAACTGGAGCGCCGAGATCGGCGGCAAGAAGTACACCCCGCAGGAGATCTCCGCGCGCATCCTCATGAAGCTCAAGCGCGACGCGGAGGCCTACCTCGGCGAAACCGTCACCCAGGCCGTGGTGACCGTGCCCGCCTACTTCGATGACGCGCAGCGCCAGGCCACCAAGGAGGCCGGGGAGATCGCCGGGCTCGAGGTCCTGCGTCTGGTCGCCGAGCCCACCGCGGCCGCTCTGGCCTACGGCCTGGAGAAGGAGGACGAGCAGACGGTGCTCGTCTTCGACCTCGGTGGCGGCACGTTCGACGTCTCCGTGCTCGAGATCGCCGAGGGCGTGTTCGACGTCAAATCGACCTCCGGTGACTCGCAGTTGGGCGGCGACGACTGGGACGAGGCGCTGATCGACTGGATGGTGACCTCGTTCAAGAACGATCACGGCGTGGACCTGTCCAAGGACCGTATGGCCCTGCAGCGGCTGCGTGAGGCCGCCGAGAAGGCCAAGATCGAGCTCTCCTCCTCGCAGCAGACCTCGATCAACCTGCCGTTCATCACCGCCACCGACGCGGGCCCGCTGCACTTCGAGTCCGAGCTGTCACGGGCCAAGTTCAACGAGTTGACCAGCCACCTGCTCGACCGCTGCAAGGGACCCTTCCAGCGGGCCGTCAAGGACGCGGGCATCGCCGTGGGCAAGATCGACCACGTCATCCTGGTCGGCGGCTCGACGCGGATCCCAGCCGTCCAGGACCTGGTCAAGGGCTTGACCGGCGGCAAGGAGCCCCACCGCGGGGTGAACCCCGACGAGGTCGTTGCCATCGGCGCCGCGCTGCAGGCCGGCGTGCTCAAGGGCGACGTCAAGGACGTGCTGCTGCTCGACGTCACGCCACTGTCGCTGGGCATCGAGACCAAGGGTGGCGTCACCCACAAGCTCATCGAGCGCAACACCACCATCCCGACCAAGCGCTCCGAGGTGTTCACCACCGCGGACGACAACCAGCCCTCGGTCGAGATCCACGTGCTGCAGGGTGAGCGCGACTTCGTCTCCGACAACAAGACGCTGGGCAAGTTCATGCTCACCGACATCCCACCGGCCCCGCGCGGCATGCCCCAGATCGAGGTCACCTTCGACATCGACGCCAACGGCATCGTGCACGTGTCCGCCAAGGACCTCGGCACGGGCAAGGAGCAGTCGATGACGATCACCGGCGGCTCGGCGCTGCCCAAGACCGACATCGAGCAGATGATCCGCGACGCCGAGGCCCACGCCGAGGAGGACCGGCAGCGCAAGGAGGCCGTCGAACTGCGCAACCAGGCCGACACGCTGGCCTACCAGACCTCCAAGACGCTCAAGGAGCACGGCGACAAGCTCGACGAGGCGGTCCGCGCCGAGGTCGAGCAGGCCGTCTCGGAGCTCACCACGGCCCTCGAGGGCGAGGACATCGACGCCGTCAAGGCGAAGATGGAGGCGCTCTCGACCAAGGGCACCCGGCTCGCTGAGGCGATCTACCAGGGCTCCCAGGACGCCGACGCGGGTGCCGGAGCTGCCGGCGGAGCGGACGGTGCCCAGGCATCCGGCGACGAGGAGGAGGTCTTCGACGCCGAGGTGGTCGACGAGGGCGACGACCAGCAGGCCGCTGGCTGAACGCACGGGAGCCCACCCCAGAACGCCGTCAGGACCCTGGACGGCCCGCCGTAGTACCACCCCCACTACCAACCCTTCGAGAGGAGGAGCGAGACCATGGCCATCGCCCGCTACTACCCCAACCCTCTGCGCGACGTGTCACCGCTCCACGAGGAGGTCGACCGGATGCTCCGGCAGGCCTTCGGTGACCGCGAAGCTGCGAGCTCCGCGGGTGCCTTCACCCCGGCGCTCGACGTCGAGGAGACCGAGGACCGTTTCACCCTGCACGTCGAACTGCCCGGCGTCGCCGCCGACGACGTCGAGGTGTCCCTCGAGGAGAACGTGCTCACCATCACCGGTGAGCGCGGCTTCTACGCCGAGAAGGAGGCCGAGGGCTTCCGTCGTATCGAGCGCCACTTCGGACGCTTCCACCGCGCGGTACGCCTGCCCGACCGGGTTGCTGCCGACCGCGTGGAGGCCGGCTACAAGGACGGCATGCTGACGATCTCGGTGCCCAAGGCCGAGGAGGCCCGTCCGCGCCGGATCCAGGTCCAGTCCAGCTGACATCCATCCCGTGGGGCGGCCTTCGCCGGCCGCCCCACGCCCTTGCCCCACCGCAGACCCCACCGCAGACCCAGGAGCTCGACGTGACCGACGACCCCGGCGCCACGCCGCAGGGCGCTCCCGACCC